>NZ_JBHFLL010000212.1:0-28071 GCF_041928595.1 Microcystis sp. BLCC-F209 | reverse complement strand
TTCGGGGAAAAATTGCCTAAATTCTGTTAGATTCTTGATTAATTCTTTGACATCATCTACACTTAAACTACTTTTGACTTCCACTACTAGCACATGATTTTCATTAGTTACTAACACATCAATTTCTAGGGTTTTACCGTCAAGACGTTTTCTGACTCTTTGACTAACTTGATGTACGGGAATCTGACGATTTAAAAATAAAGTCTCACAAGCTGGGGCTACCATATTTTCGACAAAACGACCCCATTTACCCCCAAGATTACCAATTTCTTGACTGAGTCTGGTAATTTGGCGATCAGTTTTTAAAGATTGTTCTTTGAGAATCCGCTCGGTTTCTTTTTGAGCTTCTGCTAATTCGGCTAATAATTTCCAAACATCATCGGCAGTGGTGGTCATAATTTTTCATCTTAATTAACTTGGCACTAACCCGATTATATCTTGTTTGAAGGATAGAGCCTGATGGCAGATAATGAAATAGTAGCGATTTTTTTTAATATGGCGGATCGCAATTGTCAGTCGAAATGGCTATCGATTATAGGAATTGGTGAAGATGGCTTAGAAGGGTTAAGTTCGGTGGGGCGAAGTCTGCTTTCTTTAGCATCAGTTATTGTCGGTGGTGAACGTCATCTGGCAATGTTACCTCCAGAGGATCAGCGGCAAAAACTGCTCTGGACTTCTCCCATCCAAGACTCTGTTAACGAGATTATCCGCCGTCGTGGTCAATCCGTCTGTGTTTTGGCCAGTGGTGATCCCATGTGCTACGGGATTGGTGTCACCCTCACCCGTCAGATTCCCCTTGAGGAAATGACGATTATTCCCTCTCCTTCTGCCTTCAGTCTTGCCTGTAGTCGTTTGGGTTGGTCCCTGAGTGAAGTGGAAACTTTGAGTTTGTGCGGTCGGCCTCCGGCTTGCTTGAATGGGGTGCTTTATCCCGGCGCTAAACTGCTGGTACTGAGTGCTGATGCCCAGACTCCTGCGATCGCTGCTCGGCTGCTCAGGGAGGGAGGTTTTGGCGAGAGTTCGATCACGGTTTTAGAACATCTAGGGGGAACCCGAGAACGCCACATTCAAGGCATCGCCAACGATTGGCAGTTTACAGATCTGGCGGATCTAAATGTCATCGCCATTAGCTGCATCTCCTCCCATCCCCCCACCCTGGCGCCGCGCCTTCCAGGACTGCCGGATTCTGCCTACCATCATGACGGACAGTTGACAAAAAGAGAAGTTCGTGCTATCACTCTGAGTACATTGGCTCCCCTACCCGGACAATTGCTCTGGGATGTGGGGGCAGGTTGTGGTTCCATTGCCATTGAGTGGCTGCGGAGCGATCGCCGTTGCCAGGCTATTGCGATCGAACATCATCCCACCAGATTACAATACATTGCCGATAATGCCGCCGCCCTGGGAACGCCCCACCTGCAAATCGTCGCCGGAATCGCACCGAGCGCCCTAGAAGATTTACCGCAACCGGACGCTATTTTTATTGGTGGCGGTATCACCACACCCCACCTATTGGAAACCTGTTGGTTAGCCCTGCGCCCCGGGGGTCGTCTTGTTGCTAACACTGTTACAATTGAAAGCGAATTAGTCCTCTTGCAATGGCATAGTAAATTAGGAGGGGAACTGCTGCGAATTGGCATTGAAAAAGCCGAACCAGTCGGCAAGTTTTTAGGTTGGAAAGCAATGGCCACCGTAACCCAGTGGACTGTTCTGAAACCGAGATTGTAAATCCTTGATTTTCTCCTTGATCCCTCTTGCAAAAGTTGTCAATAGAACTTTTTGGGTATTCTTTTCCTCTCTAATTAGTTAGGTGTTAAAAATTGTCAGATCCCCCTTAATAAGGAGGGATCAAAGCCCCCCTTATCAAGGGGGGTTGGGGGGATCAAAGCCCCTTAATAAGGAGGGATCAAAGCCCCCCTTATCAAGGGGGGTTGGGGGGATCAAACTTCCAATTACTCCACAAACTTCCTCAAAATTACTCAAAACTTCTTGATTAGTAAAGCGGATTACTGTTAATCCATAACCTGCTAAAATTTGGGTTCTTTCTAAGTCATAGTTCTGAGCATCTTCCCTATTATGACTATCACCATCAATTTCAATCACTAATTTTAATTCGGGGCAATAAAAGTCAACAATAAATTGATCAATCTGTCTTTGGCGATGAACTCTATATTGAAAAATTTTTAAGTATTCATACCAAAGTTTTCTTTCAGCTTTGGTCATATTTTTACGGAGTTCTTTAGCTCGTTCTACGAGTTTGGGATTGTAGGGTAGATGATGATGATTGGTTAATTGCATAGGTTTGATCCCCCCAACCCCCCTTGATAAGGGGGGCTTTTTACTGGTTGAGTTTGATCCCCCCAACCCCCCTTGATAAGGGGGGCTTTTTACTGGTTTAAGATGATGGGTTAATTGCATAGGTTTGATCCCCCCAACCCCCCTTGATAAGGGGGGCTTTTTACTGGTTTAAGATGTATAAGTCTGTGATATATTACAGGTTACAAGTCGCTGCGCGAGAAAAGAGTACCACCAATTATTTTGCGCGTCCTCCTAAATGCGCCTATCGGTAGGAGTGCCTTTTCACTTCCATCTAATGAAAAAGTTAGCTCATCATATCTCAACCATTCTCCGTCCCCGCGCCAACCCACCTCGTCAGCGAATTTTTTATACACATCATAATCGTATTCCCCTGGGACACCACCGCAATCCAGCCAGACTTTTTTCTGCACAGAAAAGCCAAATTTGCCGCCGCTATTATCTACCCAGAGCTTATCAATCGTGCGTAACTCTTCACAGGGAAAGTTGTTAATGCTTTCTTCATCTAGCCAGCCTTCATCTTCCCTTTTAGCAATTAACAACATTAACCGCGCCGTTTCCTCATCGGCTTCGCGCCATTGGCCATTTTTCAGAAAGGTTTCTAGTTGGGTAAAGAGAGAAGTCTGTCGTTTTTGTTCTAAAAATTCCAAACCTCGACGTTTTTTAACAGGTAATTCTCGATAACATCGCTCCGCTAATCCCTGAGCTTTAGGATTATCTTGATTATAAAAATGAACAATAAAATCAGTCGGATTAATCAATAAAGTGGCATACATAATACAAGCCTCGTACCAGAGATTTTGCTCCCAATTTTCCCAGAGTAAATTTTCCTGCTTTAACCGTTTAACTTCCAAAGCAATTAAATAGGATTGAAAAAAATTATGGGCAAACTCATAGTATTCATCCCTTTTCAAAATTAACTCACTCACATGAATTAACCGCTCTACAAAATCCTTAGCCGAAGTGCTTTCAGGATAACCCAATTCCTGAATAAAATTTTGTATAAAACTCAGTAATTCTGAATATTCAATCGTGGTTGTATTTCCCATTTTCAGGGCTAATTGTTGTAATACCCGTTGACGATGATTTTCCTCATTGTTATCTAAAATCATATCAATGCCCCTAGCTTGAGGGCGAGTGATCAATTGCAGATCAAAAATTCGGCGAAATAAATCCACTCGTTGCTGAGGTAATTTTTGTCCGGAGCCAAAGTTTGCCCGATGTAACTGTACTATCATATTCAGATTTAAGGGATTTCTCGCTAAGGCTAATAGAGTAGAACTTTCCCCAGAATCATCGAGAGCAAATAACTGATTAATTAAATCCTTTGCTTTATTGTCGGCAGCTTCTTGTTTAGCTTTTAAACTTCTGCTAACTCTGGTTTCCTGCTCTTGCCAGAAATACCATTTATACACAAAATCATGAATATTTTTATCGGTAAATTCATTAATAAACACCTTTTGCCGAGGTTTATGCTCAGAGCTAAACGCTTGATAGCCTTTGGGACGAGAGGTTAAAATAAAATAGTTTTGGCGAAAATCTTGCCACTGTTTGCCAATCCATTGACTGACTTTTTCGGCATATTCGGGTTTAACTTCATCAAAACCATCAAACATCACTAACATTCGCTGACGGGTTAAATGACTTTTAGCCCAGTTCTGAGGTAAATCTAATTCTTGAGAAATATCTTGTTTAAGATGTCGCTCAATTAAGGTTGGTAAATCTAATCCTTCTGTGGTGGTAATCACTTCCTGCCATCTCCGTAAACGTAAAAAGACAGGAATTAAAACAGGTGCATTTTGTTTCGGTTGTTTTAGAGCGTAGTTATAGGCTAAATGACGCAATAAAGTCGTTTTTCCTCGTCCACCAGGAGCCAGAATTAACAACCGTAAATTTGTCCTCTTTTTAGCCCGTCGCAATAAATCCCAAATATCATCCCCCGTACCTTTAGATTCTTCTTCTGAGCGCAGTTCTAATTGACTCAGATCCAAATTAATAAAAATTTCTTCCAGTTCCGGAGTAGAAAAACCAAAGATTGCATCTTCAATCCCTTCAATATCATCATAACGACAATCTGAATCCCGTAATTTAATTAAATATTTCCCGTCAGGATTAGCTAATTGCCAACGTATTTTTTCCAGTCCTTTGTCTAGCCAAACAAAAAAGCTTAAAGCTGAACCTTTACCATGATTTTTACCTTTGGTTCTTGCTATTTCTAAAAACCCTTGACTCCAGGCTGATCCGTAGGTAAAAAAGCCCGTGACGATAAAGGTGACTCCCCCGACAATAATCGCCTTAACCGTGTCATGTTGACTAAGCCAAGTTAAGCCGCCTGTAATGCTACCCCCGATAATTGGAAGGGAAGGAGCGGAGGTTCGGAGTTGATGGGCAACAAAAGCAGTGATTTTTCCCGTCCAAACTTCAGCCTGTTCCTTTTCCTGGTCAAAATCTGATTCTTTTTTCTCTTCAGATTCGGATTCTTCCGGCTTTGCGGTTTTATCGTCCATAAACCCCCTTTGATCAACCTCTTCTAATTATACTAGACCCCTTTAGAGTGGTGTTATTGGCTTATAAGTAGGTAGGCGTTAAAAATTATCAGACACCCCCCTTATCAAGGGGGGATTAAGGGGGGATCGGCACCCCCCTTATCAAGGGGGGCAGGGGGGATCGAACCGGAAATGTCGCTTTTTTATCCCGATGGACAAGCTTTCACTAGCTATAATCAGGAAAAACAACGAGCGGAACGATTAATAAACTGCGGGAATTAGGCCTTAATCCTGACGAAATCTAAGTTTATCTCTTAATCGCAGTTTAAAGTTAATCTTTGTTAAGAGACAACTAAAAAATAGCCATAGTGGGCTATATGTATTTTCAGTATGATGAAGTTAGTTGGCTTAGTACAAAAAAAGGTGGGCAAGTCCCACCTTTATCACTAAACTATTGTCCTTGCTCCACTGCTGCCACCATCAATAAAGTCTTGAGGACAGAATCAGGATTAAGACTGATAGAATCGATGCCTAATTCCACTAAAAATTGAGCAAATTCGGGATAATCACTGGGAGCTTGACCACAGATACCGATTTTGCGATTTTGGGCTTTAGCGGTTTCAATGGCCATTTTCACCATGCGTTTAACTCCCTCATTCCGTTCATCAAAAAGATGGGCAACCAGGGCAGAATCCCGATCTAATCCTAAGGTTAATTGGGTCAAATCATTAGAACCGATCGAAAATCCGTCAAACACCTGAGCAAATTGGTCAGCAAGAATTACATTACTTGGTAACTCACACATCACATAAACTTGCAAACCATTAACCCCGCGTTCGAGACCATTTTTCGCCATTTCTTCGAGGACTCTCATCCCTTCTTCGGGGGTACGACAGAAAGGAATCATCGGAATCACATTAGTTAATCCCATTTCTTCCCGGACCATTTTCAGCGCCCGACATTCCAAAGCAAAAGCCTCGCGATAATTAGGATCAGTATAACGGGAAGCGCCGCGCCAACCGATCATCGGGTTTTCTTCCTTGGGTTCAAAGGGTTTGCCACCCAATAAATTAGCGTATTCATTGGATTTAAAATCGGACATCCGCACAATTACATCTTTGGGGTAGAATGCGGCTGCAATCATGGCAATTCCCCGGGCCAATTTATCGACGAAAAATTGGGGTTTATCCTCGTAGTGTTTGGTTAATTCGGCGATTTGGTCTTTTACGTCCCCTTCTTCCAGTTCGTGGAATTTCAGCAAGGCGCTGGGGTGGGCCTGAATATGGTTAGCGATAATAAACTCTAGACGTGCTAAACCAACTCCTTGGGCAGGAATATCGGCAAAAGCGAAGGCTTTTTCGGGATTACCGATATTCATCAGGATTTTTGTCCGAGTTTGGGGCAAATTGTCCAGGGGAGTTTCAATAATTTCAAAGGGTAGCAATCCGAGGTAAACTTTCCCCTCATCCCCTTCAGCACAGCAAACTGTGACTTCCTGACCAGTTTTAATCGTTTCCGTGGCATTATTGCAACCCACGATCGCCGGAATGCCCATTTCTCGCGCGATAATAGCGGCATGGCAAGTACGACCACCCTGATTAGTAACGATCGCGCTTGCTTGTTTCATAATCGGTTCCCAGTCGGGATCCGTGCGATTGGTGACGAGAACTTCTCCCGGTTTAAAGTTGTTGATTTTATCTACACTGAGGATGACTCTGGCTTTTCCTTGACCGATTGCCGCACCTACACTCCGTCCCACCGCTAAAACTTGACTTCTTTCTTTAATTTCGTAGGATTTAAGGATATTAGCTGCTTTTTGTGATTGTACGGTTTCTGGGCGAGCCTGAACGATAAACAGTTCTCCCGTGATCCCATCTTTTGCCCATTCGATATCCATGGGGGTGTAGGTTCCGCGTACTTGCGAGTAATGTTCCTCGATTTGGGTCGTCCAACGGGCTAAAGTGAGGATTTCTTGGTCGCTAATGCAGAATTGATCCTGTTCTAGCTTGTTAACTCGGATATTCTTGGTTAGACGCGATCCTCCATCATCGTAGATCATCTTGATGGCTTTACTGCCGAGGCGTTTGTCGAGGATGGGTTTGTAGCCGTTTTTAAGAGTGGGTTTAAAAACCAGATATTCGTCGGGGTTAACGGCACCTTGCACGACATTTTCCCCTAAACCGTAGGCTGCGGTGATTAAAGTGGCATTTTTGAACCCTGTTTCCGTATCGATGGAAAACATCACCCCGGAGGTGGCTAGATCTGAACGCACCATTTTTTGGACACCGACGGAAAGGGCGACGGAAAAGTGATCGAAACCGTTATGATGACGGTAGGAAATAGCGCGATCGGTGAATAAAGAGGCAAAACATTTATGGCAAGCTTCTAAAACTCCCCTCACCCCTTGCACGTTGAGGTAGGTTTCCTGTTGTCCAGCAAAACTCGCTTCTGGTAAGTCTTCGGCAGTGGCGCTCGATCGAACGGCCACATCAATGGAATGATAGAGATCATCGCCATAACGTTCACAGAGTCGGCGATAGGCAATAGCGATCGCATGACTTAAATCATCGGGGAACGGTGTATTGAGGATTAATGTGCGCGCTTGTTTACCTTTTTCTTGCAAGTTCTGCACATCATTTTCGTCTAAATCTTGGAAAATTTGTCTTAATTGTGCGTCTAGTCCGGCTTTTTCGACAAAGTGACGGTAAGCGTAAGCGGTGGTGGCGAATCCTGTGGGTACATTAATCCCTTTCGGGGTTAATTGTTGGATCATTTCGCCTAAGGAGGAGTTTTTCCCACCGACTAATCCCACATCTTTGCTGTCTACTTCTTCAAACCACAGAATTAATGCTTGTTCTCTAGAGGTTCTCGCAACATCTTGTAGTAGCATCATAAGTATTTTTACCTCTGTACTTTATACTTTCAGTTTAGCGACATACCATCTTCAAAAACCCTTGAGTTTGATATTTATTTACAAAACTATATAATAGCAAACTCAGCTACGATCACCCTATCTCTAAAGGGTTTAATTGTCTAGCTACTTAACACAAAAATTAATAAACTAATCAGGAGTCTCAACAGTAACTTTCCTCAATGATAGCCTTAGTTATCTCAAAATAGTTACAGCAGTTATCTCAATGGTGAGATAGGAAGTTTTCGTTTTGGGGAGTCGGTCGTCAGCAGTCAGGAGTCAATACCAAATTAGGTTAGACTTTTTTTTATGAGAAGGGCTGTAATTTAGCTTTAGGCATTTTCAAGGTCTGATAATAGTTCTTCTTCTGTTAAGTCAATCATCCCTACGCCAAAATCGGTCAATCTCAATAAAAAATTAACCCTATCCACTCCTAATAAATTGGCAGCCATACCCGATGAAATAGGTTTCATCTCAAAGAGTTTTACTACCATAGCCCAGGTTGCTTCTCTCTCGAATTCCTCGCGGGTTTTTTGAAGAAAGTCGGGTAAATTTTCAGGATAATTGATTGTGAGTTGTAAAGTCATATCTCGTGCTATATTTATCTAATTTTTCTAGGTTGGATTTCACCTAGTTTAGCTCCATCCAACCTAGATTTATTTATAGTTGTGTAATGGTGACATCAACAGTTTTAACCGTAGTTCCCAAACTGGATAAAGGAGGTTGAATTTCCTGTTCATTACCCACTACTAGAGTCACAATTTGATTCGGTTGTAGATATTGTTGGGCCACTCGTTGAATATCGGCAATTGTCACCCCTTTTACCGCTTGTTGATAACGGAAGATAAAATCTTGGGGATAACCATAGTATTCATAGGTCATCAATCGCGATAAATTTTGAGCAGGTTTCTCAAACTTAAAAACAAAAGAATTGAGAATAGCATTTTTAGCATCTGCCAATTCTTTTGCGGTAACGGGTTGATTGCGAAGGCGCTCGATTTCGCCTAAAATTGCCTTAATAAAAGGTACGGTAGCATCGGTGCGAGTTTGACCTCCGGCAATAAATAAACCGGGATAATCATAACGACTATTCCAGATACCATAGACAGAATAAGCTAATCCTTGACGGGAACGCACTTCATTAAATAAACGACCACCAAAACCGCTTAAAATCTCATTTAATACCGTTAAAGCGGGATAGTCGGGACTATCCAAACGACCCCCAAGATGACCTAATAAAACGCTACTCTGGGTTAATTGGGGTTGATTGACGACAAAGACACCTTGAAGATTTTTTTGGGTTGCCGAAGGGGTGACAATTTTAGGGGCAGTGGCGGGATTTTTCCAATCGCTAAAAGTCTTATTGATTAATGCTTTCATCGACTGAGAATCAAAATCACCGACAATTCCTAAAATTATTTGGTCGGGACGGACATAGGTACGATAAAAATCGATTAAATCCTGACGGTCAATATTAGCTAAAGTGCTATATTCTACAGTACGAGCGTAGGGGCTACTATCACCATAGACTAGCTTTTTAAACTCCCGACTAGCAATATCACTGGGATCATCATTACGTCGAGCAATCGCTCCTTTTTCCTGAACTTTAGCTAATTCCACCCTCTGACTTTCAAAAGCTGGGGAACGCAAAACCTCAGCAAAGAGATTAAAAACTGCTTCTAAATCTTCACTAAGGGCGCTAAAACTAGCAGTTCCAGCGTTAAGATCGATCGAGGTTTCTACGAGGGCTGCTCTTTGTTCTAATAATTGATTTAAGACATTAGAAGGATGGTTTGCCGTGCCACCACTACGCAGCACGGTTCCAGTAATATCGGCTAATCCGACTTTTTCCCCCGGTTCTAATCTTCCTCCCGTCCGAATCATCGCCGTACCACTCACTAAAGGTAAGCTCCGATCCTCCACTAAATAAACCACCATACCATTATCTAGTTGATAGCGCTCGTATTGGGGAACTGTCACTTCAGGAAGAGGAGGAAAAGTTAAATCGGTAAAATGTCGCGGGGTTTGGGCAATTGCCGGGGAACGAAAAGCTAGGACACCTATCAGGGTGAGCAGGATTAAACCTAGCCATTGTAAGCGTTTTTTCATGATTATATTTATTTGAGGTTTTGGGTGTTAGGTTTTAGGTTTTAGGGTTTTAGGGTGTTGGGGTGTTGGGGTGTTAGGGTGTTGGGGTTTTAGGGTTTTAGGGTTTTAGCGTGTTGGGGTGTTAGGATGTTGGGGTGGTCACTGCGTGCGCGTTGCGGGGGGTGATGGGGTTTTAGTTGAAATTCCCCCACTTTCCCCACTTTCCCCACTTTCCCCACTTTCCCCACTTTCCCCACTTCCCCCATTTCCCCATCTATCTATTTCGGTAAAATTCGGCCAATAGTGCGATTTTCCGGGGTAAAAGTTTCTTTAGCCACCCGTTGAATATCAGCTGCCGTGACAGCATTATAAGCATCTAATTGGGCGAATAAATTACGCCAATCGCCGGTTTTTACCTCGTATTCGATCAAAGATCGCGCCATGCCCATGTTAGAATCAAGACCTCTTAATAGGGCTGCCCGTAGTTGATTTTTAACCCGTTCTAATTCCTGTTCCGAAACCGGTTCATTTTTCAATCTTTCCAACTCCAAATTTAAACCCTGCGCTACTTCCTCCAGGCTGACATTAGGAGCGCTCAGAGCATAGAATAACAGCAAATTCGGGTATTTATCCCCCGGAAAGCCGTTAAATCCCTGGGCAGCGAGGGCAAGTTGTTTGTCCTCCACTAAAGCTTTATACAGTCGCGAAGTTCTTCCTTCACTCATTAAAGTGGCGATAACCTCGTAAACCGCATGATCGGGATGATTGAGGGCGGGACGATGGTATCCTTCTAAATACCAAGGCTGCGAGGCTAATTTTAGGGTAATTTCCTTTGTTTTGGTTTGGTTCGGTTCCACTACTTTCACCTGTGGGGGTTTCGGTTTAGCGGGAAAACGACCAAAATAAACTTTAGCTAACTGTTTGACCTGTTCTGGGTCCACATCCCCGGCGATAGCTATGGTTAAATTACTGGCAGGATAAAATTTATCGAAAAAGTTTTGGATATCTGAGGGTTCCAGATTGCGAATATCTCGATCGTAGCCGATAACGGGACGTTTGTAGGGATGGACAGTATAAGCTTGATCGAGAAAAGCTTCGATTAATAGACCCAAGGGGCTATTATCCGTCCGCATCCGTCTTTCTTCTAGAATTACGTCTTTTTCTTTGTAAAATTCCCGTTGGAACACCGGTTCTAAAAATCGTTCCGATTCCAAAGACATCCATAATTCTAATTTATTCGACGGGAAACTGTAAAAATAGCTAGTTGCATCGGTGGAAGTGGTGGCATTTAAACCGACTCCCCCCTGAGTTTCGACGATTTGCCCGTATTCGTTGCGTTGGACGAATTTCTCGGACTCTGCCTTAGTTTTTTGAAATTCTTCCGTTAATTTAGCCACTTCTGCGCTTTTACCCGCTTTTTTGGCTGCTTGCAGTTCTTTGTCTATAGCTTCAAGGCGATCGAGGACTTTTTTCTCGCTAAGATAATCGGTAGTACCGATGGTTTTTGTGCCTTTAAAGGCTAAATGTTCCAAAAAGTGGGCAACTCCTGTTTTACCGTCCGGTTCATCGGCACCCCCCACATCCGCGTAGGTGACAAAGGAAATAACCGGGGCATCGCGATTTTCTAGGATAATAAATTTTAGTCCGTTGTCGAGGCGAAATTCGGTAATTTTTTGTTGAAATTGCTTAAGGTAGGGGGTAATCGATTGCACATCGGCTGGTTCCTCTTTCGCTTGGGCAAGAAGGGGTGAGAAACTCCCAAAACTCCAAAACACAAGAAAAGCGACCCAAAAGCCGATTACAGCCCGATAATAGGGGTTATTTTTAATGATCATAGATAGTTTTATCAGGTATCGTGGGAGCGAGAGATCGATCGCTCTGTTCGATCTTAGCAGTCGATTGTTAGGAGAGGGGGAGTGGGAATTATGAATTATGAATTATAAATTATGAATTGGGAAGTGGGGAAGTGGGGAAGTGGGGAAGTGGCAATGGGGGCTTTTCAGTAAACAGTAAACAGTAAACAGTTAAGCTAAGACGCATTTAAACCGCTTATTCTTAGATTAGCTGAACCTCCCCCAATCCCTTTACTGTTGCCTTTTGCCTCTTGCCTTTTGCCTCGTCTCAACAAGCAATTTAAATTACGAACAGCTTAGGGACTTGCGTGGGAATAATATCCCAATCGATCGGAGGGCGCAAGCTTTGCGCCCCTACAGTAACGGATTTTGCCCACAATGTAGGGGCGAACTGCGTTCGCCCAAAAGGTACATTATCAAAGCGCAAGTCCCTTATCAGTTATCATTTCATTGTTTACTGTTCACTGTATCTCAACAGTAGAAGAATTTATATAACATCGTCAAGTTTATTACTGTTTGGGCGACTATCACTGCCCATCTAAAATGCCTCTGAGGGGGTTGCGGGCTTTTTCTTCTAATTCTTTACCTCGCACCCAAAGGACAGTACAAAATCCGAAGATAACTAGCCAAAATAGGGATATTGATTGCCATTCCCAAGATAGGCGATGGTACAGAGCAAAAGAGGTAAACCCAAATACAATGGGCAACCAACAAAACCAGGGAAAAGCTAATATCGACAAGAATCGCACCCATCCTAAATCTGTTTTTTCTTTAGCCCGATACCAAATTCCCAAACCAAAGACAATAACTCCAGCCACCGTGCCAGCCACCGCGACAGCTACAGCCTCAGTCATAGCCACAATCCAAGCCAACTGCACAGCCAAAGTCACAGCCATAGCCACAGCCTGAAGCCATAGCACAGCCCTAGCCTCACCCGCAACCCTAGCGCTAGCCGCAGCCACAGCCACAGCCACAGCCACAGCCGCAACCACAACCCCAGCCCCAGCCCCAACACCAATCGCAGCCGCAGTCAGAAACACAACCACAGCCACAGCCGCAACCCCAGCCACAAGCCCAGCCCCAACCACAGCGAAATCCAAAGCTATCAGCCCTTCCCAAACTAGGTTTTTTCTGAGTAGTCGATACCATTCTCGGCAAAACGTCCAGGGTCCCAGTAAGCCCAATTGCATCAATAAAGTTGGCTCTGATTTATCTTTTTCGATTATAATTTCTCGCCATAAAACTATTAAAAAAGACAGCACAACAACAATTGTGATTGCCATCAAGACATTAACCCAACTTTTTGGCTGACTGTACATGATAGCGAATATTTCAAATACAGATGCAAGAGAAAGCAAGAAGACAACAGTTAAAACAATTAGATATTCTCGGCCTTTTTTAAACTCGTATTCTATCTTCTTAAAAAGATTGCGCCAGTCGTTTCTTGTGGGTAGGCGGTAGTTGATTAAGCGAAACAGTAAGGCAAATTTTAATTCAGGTGTCAGACTATTAAATAAATATAACCAACGCTGCTTTGGAGTGATTTTACTTAAAACTCGATCAACAAACTCTATTTTATTGTCTAAATTTTCAACTGTAACTGATTCCAATTCATTTTTTAAAGAACTTAATTGAGTCAGATTAATTTCATCTTGTAACTGAATCGCACATAAAGGAATGACTAACCGAGGATCGAGTTCAAAAGTGATTTTAGGAATATCATCAGCAGAGCTTTCAATAATTGCAGCAGCAACTTTCTTGACAGTAGCAGAGAACTGCAAAGTGCTTGAATTTTCAAAAGGTTGCCAAATCCAATTTAAGTCCGTTTCGATTACCTCTTGTGGCTGGCGCTTTTGTTTGACGGCTCGATTTTTTAGTCGGCGAATGAATCTTAATAGCATTAGTTTTCCTTTATGATAGAGTGCGATTGCGTTCAGCTTGACTATCTTCTAACTCCTTCAACAGTGCTGCAAGTCGAAAACTTACTTTTCCGCTTAAGTTCGGATCTTCCTGCAATCTTTCAAGTGCCTCAGCCGCTTCTGGTATGGCAATTTTAACTAGATCATCCATTGCTTCTATAGAGCCTTTTCGAGCTAAAGATTCTAGTTGATTAACTGCTAAACCTCCCATTCTGATCAACGCTTCTCGCACTTCTATAAAATGGGGTTGATTGGGATCATAGTAAATAACTAATTTTTCTACTGCTTGAGGCAAATTAGTGGCAGATAAGGCTTGAGCCGCTGCTTTTTGGCTGGCTGAATCATCTAAACTATCAACTAAAAAATCAAATAATGCTTTCCCTCTAGGACGAAAATCAGCCGCGACTGAGCCAAAAGCACTACAAATTGATTCATCGGTTCTCAATTGTGTCTTAAAATAATCTATAATCTCCTGAGCAACTTCTGGTTTTACTTCTTGAGCATCTGCTAGACATTCAAATGCTGTCAGTGTATCTTGTTGATATACCGCCGTAATTAAATCCGTACTATTGTTTGCCAATCCACACCATAACTTGACAATTTCTAGCCAGTCGCTAGGAGCATTTTGCCATTTTTTAATTAATTCATCTTGTTTGTCTGTTAAAGCTGCTGCTACGAAATATTCTTGTAGAGTGAGATGAGGAAAATAATAACGCTGTCCGCCATCAATGCGAAGCAATAATCCACTGCGTTTGACGATTTCATCAACGATAGAATTAGCCTCTTTAGGCTCTAGATTTAATGAAGGTAAGACTTGTTTAACTTGTTCCCATACTTCGGAATCAAGAAGACTGCGGCGATCTTGCTGTTGTCGATTAGTGCTATCCTGAGCATAGAGTGCTAAATGTTGCAGAACTCGCCGCTTGTTGACACCACTATATTGATTAAGAATTAGACCTTCTTGATCGCGCAATTCTAATAAAACATCAGTAGCTTTAGTGTAAAATTCGGCCCGCGAATGAGGTAAAACAAAGGGAATATCCGTATAGAGATAGGCGATGATTGTTAACAGTAGGGGATTCCGCGCCAGAGCCATAATTTTCGGTCTAGCTCGCAAGTTTTGAATCAATTGTTCTACTGATTTCTCCGGCGGCATTTCCGACTTCCACGCTTGCAAAAAGCGGCGCATTTGTTGGTCACTAAATTCGTCAATCTCTAAAGTTTCCTCGGTATTATCGACAAACTCATTATGATAAACAGCCGTCCGACAGGTAATAATTACTCGACATTTTTTATAATTTTCTAATTCTAAAAAGTCTTTAAGACACCGAACAACAGAAGAGCGAACGCTACTACTAACCTCATCTAACCCATCTAAAAGCAGCAGCAAACGTCCGTCTTTTAAACCTTGAGAGATGAAACGATTAGCTTTGGGAAAATTATAGCCATCGCAAGCTTTTACTAAATGTTGTTCTAACTTTTCTACTGTCAAATTAGCGTCATTGAGCCGATTTAATTCTAGTAAAATTGGCACGGGACGAGCTAATAAATTTTTGAATCGTCCTTCTGAATAGGAAAGTGCTAGATATTTTAATAACATCGACTTTCCCGAACCAGGCGCACCTTTAACCACTAAGCGGCGGTATTGTTGCACCGCATTTTCTGCTTCAATTAAAGAGCGATCACTCGCTTTAAAAGCTTTTAAAGAAACATAAATCTCCCGCATTTCTAGGGGACGATGATGACGAAGAATTATATTAACTTTTTGATATTTATCAATTAATGCTTGTCGATACTTTTTAAGAGCAATATTTTCAAATAAGGGTGTTCCAGCGAAGGTTTTATAAATCCATTTACTAATCGCTTCTAAAGACTGATTGAGCCATTTTTTTAAGGTATCACTAATAACATTCCACAAAATACCACCCAAAACAAGAATAACAATCACAGGTATCCAGGCAGGATATTTATTAGTATCATATTGTTGTTCATAGATATCCCATAATTCATCCTGTGGAAAACAAGAAGCTTGAGAATTTACCTCTTTATACAAATTTAAAATATCACCAATTGTCTTTTTCTTTTTATCAGTATTAAAAAAGTTCAAACGGTCAGCTTCTGCATCTTTTTTTGCCCGATTTTGAATATCTCCCCTAAGTTGGTTACAGGGATTAGGTGCAGGAAGCTTTTGAGTAAAAACAGGCAAAATTGTCCCCCACGCGACTGAAATTGCCAGCGCTAGGACAAAAATCATCAATAACTGCTGCTTTTTCCAGTGAATAAACTTCATTGTCTGTACCGTTTCTTTGCCTTTTTCCCACATCCTGGCTACCAATATAACACTGATTTATACAGTATAGGCTACATATAAGGAGAGGCACTCATGCACGAGGGGGAATAAATAATCAGTTTTTAAGTAGCTGGTTATAATTAAATTAAAAATGGATTTTAGATTCGATCCCCCCTGCCCCCCTTGATAAGGGGGGTGCCGATAGGCGGGGGGATCCCCCCTTAATCCCCCCTTGATAAGGGGGGTGTCTGACAACTTTTAACGCCTACCTACTTAATAACCAGATTCAGTATGATAACTGATGACTGATAACTGATAACTGATGACTGGGTTTTAGACAAAAAATCTCTCCCTAAAGAGGAGAGAAGTCAAAAAAGCACGAATAACAATGGGTGGGAGGCGGTTTTTATAGGTCGCCACCACGAAAAGCTAGTAGGAAAATGACAAAGGGGCCAGCTAACATGATTAGCGCCACGAAGGTGAGTTGAAAAATGGGTTCTAAATTGAGAGCCGCAAATAATTCCATGATGTCTCCTAACCTGTTTACAATGATTTAAAAGGCTAATCTGGTCAAAACCATTGTCTCTGGTCAAAACCATTGTCTATCATACAGGGGATGATTCGCTGGTTTTCCTGATTCGATACAAAAATACATAAAGTTTTGTTGCAATTCTGAATTTTCCCGCTTTCCTCTTTCCTTCCCACCGAGGGACCATCTCAATGTTCAACTCTCTGGCCACATCTCCCGACTCGTTAACCCAGATTTATACTGGTTTTCAGGCACTCTCGGATCCCCTGCGACTGCAAATTCTGCAACTGTTGCGACATCAGGAATTATGCGTCTGTGAATTGCGCGACCATCTCGATATCGCCCAATCTAAATTATCTTTTCATCTAAAAACGCTAAAAGAAGCCAATTTAGTCCGCAGTCGTCAAGAAGGTCGTTGGATCTACTACAGCCTAAATCTATCTCAATTTCTTCTCCTAGAAGAATATCTATCCGAATATCGTCGTTTTGCCGCCCTTGTCCCCGCTCGTTTCTGCGAGGAAAATCAGTAACCAATCAAGATTTTTAGAAATATTAAAGCTTTATAACTAGCTTTTCCTCTTGACATATCAACTTTTTTTGAAATAATAAAGGTGGATTACCCAATCTCCCATTATTCTCTTTCCACCTTTGTGCGATGACTAATCAAATCAATCCTAAAGCCGCCAAAGCTGGCGGTAGCCTTAGTATTTTTGAAAAATACCTTACCCTTTGGGTTATTTTCTGTATTTTGGCGGGAATTGCCCTCGGTCGGTCATTTCCGGACGTAGCGCGGACTTTAGATGCCATGAGTATCTATAACGTTTCTATTCCGATCGCCATCTGTCTTTTCTTCATGATGTATCCGATCATGGTTAAGATCGACTTTTCTCAGGCTCTCCGGGCTGCCCGTACTCCCAAACCAGTTATTTTAACTTTAGTGGTTAATTGGCTGATCAAACCCTTTACCATGGTGGCGCTGGCTCAATTTTTTCTCGGCTGGCTGTTTCTGCCTTGGTTGAGTCAAACGGAGATTATCCGAGGACAGACGGTAAGTTTAGCTAGTTCCTACACTGCTGGAGCTATTTTACTAGGAATTGCTCCCTGTACGGCCATGGTCTTGATGTGGGGCTATCTTTCCTACAGTAACCAGGGTCATACCCTAATTATGGTAGCAGTCAATTCCCTAGCGATGCTTTTTCTCTACGCTCCTCTAGGTAAATGGTTACTGGCAGCTAATAATTTTGTAGTCCCCTGGCAGACCATTGTTTTTTCTGTGTTAATCTACGTTGGTTTACCGCTTATTGCTGGTATCTATAGCCGTCACTGGATTTTTAAACATAAAGGACGCGCCTGGTTTGAATCGCGTTTTCTTCACTATCTCAGTCCTGTGGCAATCACTGCTTTATTGTTAACCTTAATCCTGCTCTTTGCTTTCAAAGGCGATTTAATTGTTAGTAATCCCCTGCATATTTTCCTGATTGCTATTCCCCTCTTTATTCAAACTAATCTGATTTTTTTACTTAGTTATGTGGCCGCTCTCAAACTCAATTTAGTTTACGAAGATGCCGCTCCCGCTGCTTTAATTGGTGCTAGTAATCATTTTGAGGTAGCGATCGCCACTGCGGTGATGTTATTCGGATTGAATTCGGGGGCTGCTTTAGCGACAGTAGTGGGGGTATTGATTGAAGTACCTGTGATGTTAATGTTGGTAGAATTCTGTAAAAAAACCGCCTTTTGGTTTCCCAGAGATACAGAAAAAGCCACCCTTCTCGATCCTCGTTGCTTGAGTCCTTACAAATAATTATTCACCATGATCCAATCGACTCACAAACCAAGAATTCTTTTTCTGTATGGTTCTTTACGGCCACGTTCCTACAGTCGTTTATTAGCAGAAGAAGCTGCCAGAATTATCACTGAATATGGGGCAGAAGTGCGCTTTTTTGATCCGCGTGAATTGCCGATTTATGGCAGTGTTCCCGATACTCATGCCAAGGTGCAAGAATTACGAGAATTAAGTCAATGGTCTGAGGGTCAAGTCTGGTCATCTCCCGAACTTCACGGCAATATTAGCGGCATTATCAAAAACCAAATTGATTGGATTCCCTTAAGTATTGGTGCGGTTAGACCTACCCAAGGACGCACTTTAGCAGTCATGCAAGTAAGCGGAGGTTCCCAATCTTTTAACGCGGTTAATACTCTGCGAATTCTTGGTCGTTGGATGCGAATGTTTACTATTCCTAATCAGTCTTCGGTGGCTAAAGCTTATCAGGAGTTTAACGAGGATGGCACGATGAAAGATTCCCCCTATCGAGATCGAGTTATTGATGTAATGGAGGAACTTTATAAGTTTACCATTCTCCTGCGAGATCAGGTAGATTATCTGACTGATCGCTATAGTGAAAGGAAGGAAAAATCCGCCCAAGAAATAGCCACAATTGCCCATAAAGCTATTAATTAAATCAATTTCTAGGAGTTAAAATCATGAAAAAAGTCATGTTTGCCTGTAGAAAAAATTCCTGTCGTTCCCAAATCGCCGAAGGTTTCGCTAAAACTTTAGGTGCGGGTAAAATTGCTGTCACCAGTTCTGGATTGGAAGCGGCCAAAGTCCACCCCGGAGCAATCGAAGTTATGGGGGAAATTGGTATCGATATTACTGACCAAACTTCCAAATCAATTAGGGATTTTAATCCCGAAGATTACGATGCCGTTATCTCCCTATGTGGTTGCGGTGTCAATCTGCCGGAAGGATGGGTTTTACAGGAAATTTTCGAGGATTGGTTAATTGATGATCCCGATGGTCAACCCATGGAAACTTTTCGCCGAGTTCGCGATGAAATTAAGGCTAAAGTTGTCGGATTAATTGAACAGTTAAGTAGGTAGGTGTTAAAAGTTGTCAGACACCCCCCTTGATAAGTAGGGTTGATTCATGAATCAACCCTACTATGAATCAACCCTACTATGAATCAACCCTACTATGAATCAACCCTACTATGAATCAACCCTACTATGAGTCAACCCCACCTTGATAAGGAGGGCAGGGGGATCAGTCGGTCAAAATTACCCTTCCAGTTTCCGGCCTTTGCACAATAAACCCACCCCCGCAACGGAGAGTAAACCGAGAACCGTCGCCGGTTCGGGAACAGGAACAGGAGAGTAGGTTAGGGTTGTACTATTGAGATCGACGACACCACTGAATGGTCCTACTCCTGGGAGATTGAATAGATTCCCGTAGCTGCCGGTATCGAAATTTAGAGTCAAAACGTTGCTCAACCCTCCGAAACCATCCGCAGCGAAAAATGAACTCGCGGTAATCTCCCCGCCACTGACCGTAAAACTATTACCGAGTACACCAGTAAAATTCGCCAGAACATCAAAGGGGAGTGTGTAGCCCAGAGCGGCGGGAGCGGAAGTCACGATGACCGAAGTGGCGGCCAAATTTGTTCCATCTCCGTCTGGTAGGGTGAGCGTCCCCTGTACGGTTCCGGAGACTGGGCTTTCCACGTTACTGAAGGAGAAGTTAAAGATTGCGGCGCTGGCAACCGGTGCGAGGGTGGCGGTGGCTACCGTGGCGAGGGCGACGGTTAGAGGTTTGTTGAAGGATTTTTTTAGGGACATATTCTGACTTGAATTTGTTTAAAATCTGCCCAAATCTTACCCCCCCCCGATTTTGTCAAGGTTTTTGTTATTTATATTTATTATGCTTTATCTAGCTATTGATTACTCGATTGGGGATTGAGGGGGATCTGCCAAGAGAGCGGCGAAGGGATGGGCTTTTCTGGGGTGCGGGGGGTTATAGTTGCCATGATCAAAGAAATACTCTAGCCGCCGATCGCTCTTTTCATTGGCCGAAGACAAACAGAATAATTAGCAATAAAACGATAAGTAGGGCTTGCTGAATAAATCTAAAAACCTTGTTGGATAAAACTTTTAGACCTTTTTGAAATCCAAAAGTGCCTCGTCTGGGAGTGATCAGGGGGAAAATTCAGGTACTTTTTCCCTGAAAATTAGGTAATTGAGCAGATGAAAATCGGTAAAACCCCACACCCCAGACCCTACCCCCACCGAAAAACTTTTTGCCGCAAACCCTATTTATCAATTTTATTGGTGAGAGTTCCGACCACATCAATACCGAGGGTTTGATGGACACTGGCGAGGAATTGATTGACGATTTCGGGATAGACTTTGATCAGGGTAGCCAGGGATTTACCATCACCATTATCAACAATATTAACTCGCTCGAGGTGTAATCGTCTAGGAATTTTGATCGCCTCCTCTAGGATAGTTTCTAACTGTTGAATCAAGAAAATTGCCTCTGCTTCGCTGCCAGTGTTTTGCCAAACTTCTGCAAATAATTCGTTAACCAAGGCTTCAGCTTTAGCATTTTCTTCAAAAATTGCCGCTTCTCCTCTAGCGCGGAAAGTTTCGGCTTCCTGCTGCGCTTCTGCGGGTAAAACTTTATCTGCTTGGAGACGTAATCTTTCCAATTCTGCCCTAACCTGTTGCAATTTTTCCTCAACTATAGCACGTTTTTCCTTAGCGGCGGCGATAGTTATTTCTTCTTCCGATTTAGCCTGTTGTTCCAGTTTGGCCTTTAACTTTCTCAATTCGTTTTCTTGCTCTAAAATGATAATTTGATCGCGGGTTTTAGCCACGGTGGCCTGTTCCTCACATTCCGCAACTATTTGTTCAGCTTCATTGAGGGCATTTGATTCGGCAATTTCAGCATCACGCATGACTAAAGCGATTCTTTCCCGTCCGAGGGAGTTAAGATAATCCACTTCATCGGCAACATTTTGAATTTTGAGAGTATCAATTTCTAAACCGAGTTTAAACAGGTCTTGACTGACGTTACTGGTAATACTTTCGGCAAATTTTAGGCGATCTTCGTTCACTTGTTCGGGGGTCATTGTTGCGACTACACCCCGCAAGTTTCCTTCTAAAGTTTCTTTAGCTACGCGAATAATTTCTTCTCGATCTCGATCTAAAAAACGTTCGATCGCATTGCCGACTATTTCAGGTTTAGAACTAACTTTCACGTTAGCAATTGCCACTATATTCAGGGGAATGTTGCCCTTAGAATAGGCATTTTTAATCTCAATTCTGATCGGGGTTGTGGTGACATCCATGCGTTTAACGGTTTCTAAAATTGGAATACGAATCGCCCGCCCCCCCGATAGCACTCGATAACCCGCATCTTGTCTATCTCTTGATCGGCGTTTCATCCCACTCAGGATGACTACTTCATTGGGTTTACAAATACACAAAAAAGAATTGATAAACCAAATCGCACCGATCCCCAGAAATATCAATAAAGCAATGGGAACACTATTCAATAATAAATTGCCAGCAGTGTTATTATTGTTGTCGTATTGATTGGGATTGATTTGGATAAGATAGGAATTATTTTGACTATTCATAGTTAGTTACCCTTTGGTCTAGAAGAAATTAAAAATCGCCCCTGATATACTTTTCCGCAATGACTAAAACTTTATTGTCTCGGCAACTGAGAATAAATGCTTGATCACCGACATTAAATTGTTCTTGCCCTTCCGTTATCGCTACTACATCGATCAGACTATCCCCGACATTAACTCGCACTTTCCCCTTGCTATTTTTATCGAAGGGGATGTGAACAACTGCGATTAAACCGATGAGAGAGTGATAATCGACAATACTATTTACCTGTTGGTTGCGGCGTCTTAACTTGACTAAAATTAGGAGTAGAATGGCCAAACCAATACCTACCCCTAAAGAAATTAAAATGATTGTGAGCAGTTGATCATTCATAAGTTTAGTCATTTACCGTTATGGTTGCCCCCAATCTAATTACTGTTAACTAATTCGAGACTTCGGCCATTTCAATTACGCGATCAGCATTATCTTTGACCAAAAAATTTAAAGGTTTATTGCGACGAACTTTATACTTTAAGCGTCGTGATTCCACCCGCATGAGAATTTGTTCTAAACAATCGTGATCAAAACAAACGTGACGATGACGATCCTTATAACCCGCGGTTGCCCCAGCAACGATGTGCAGTTGAGTATTTTTCTTTAACTGATACCATAAACCCTGGGGTTGATCTCCCAAAGAAGGGTTGGCAGTAGTCACAGCCGGATTACTAGACATATAAAATGGGTCAATCATATTATTGCCCATCGTCTGCTCATAATTGTAATAGTAATGGAGGGGGACATCGGCCGTGGGTAAATTTAAAAGTCCTTCATAAAATTGTCGGGCTGTCTCCAAATCTGTCACCATGATTGTATGAACTTTTGGGGCGCTAGTTAGAAACATCCACATGGCTAAAGCATAAGCGGCCAGAAGCATAACCATAATCCCCTGGGTGGACAGGAGAGTATCAAGGGGTAGGAAAGCGCCGAAGAAAAGATGATTTATCAACACTGATGTGATCCTATTGCCTAAGAATTGTCTATCACTCCCTAATTATAATCACGACGCTGAAACTTAAGTTAATAGGGTGGGGAGTGACCAAGTTCCGTACATTTGTATTAAAATGCTCCCTACCCAGTTTAAATGATGAGGCAAGAACCTCCCCTTGCCCCCCCGACGTCGGGGGGGCAAGGGGGGGGAGATGCAGCTAATCTCAGGATAGGTGGTTAAAATAGGTCTTAGCCGAGAATTTAGCTCAAATTCTCCTCCTGGGATCAATAAATGATGGGATGATGACATTGCAGCCAAAAATATGAGGAATTAGCGGAGATGAAAGCGTATATTGGGAATAGAGCCATCCCTAGAAAAGTGAGCTACTGTTATGAATTCTTTTGCACTTCCCGTCTTTCTGCAATCAGGTTTAACCCTACTGGCGTTTTTAGTGCTGATTATCCTGATGGCCTAAATCTTCATCTGTCTGTGACTTCGATCGAACAGGGGACGATCGATAGCGCAGGCTAGATTTTCATAGACGGTTAGCAGCTGGTCAGCGATCGCTGACCAACTGTATTGATTTAAGACTAAATCCCTGGCATTTTTCCCCCTTTGTTGGCGAATTTCCGGGTTAGTCAGGGCAACGGTTCAAAACGAATATCAAATTTAGATGCACAATAGCTTATCCCTCTGATTGATCAGTTATCAGTAAACAGTAAGCAGTTATCAGTGAGAAGATGGGGAGTGGGTAGCATTTTTATTGCTCAGTAAATAGTAATCGGTCAAAAGTAAAAAAACAGCAAGAAACCGTCATTTAATAAGTAGGTCAGCCCCCCCTTATTAAGGGGGCCAGGGGGGGATCACTTAATACTAAAATCTGATAAATGCTCACTGAAAAGGCTAAAGGTTAACCATTCATCGATAAATATTTAGCCACCGATTGCACATCTTTATCACCCCGTCCAGAGAAATTAATAACAATGTGAGGACTACCGGTTACTTGCGGACAAAGAGTTTCTAAATAAGCTAAAGCGTGGGCAGTTTCTAGGGCCGGAATAATCCCTTCTAAACGGGAAACTCGTTGAAAAGCTTCTAATGCTTCCTTGTCCGTGACACTGTAATATTCAGCGCGACCACTATCTTTTAAAAAGCTATGTTCTGGCCCGACTCCGGGATAATCTAACCCCGCACTAATGGAGTGAGCCTCGATAACTTGACCTTCGTTATCTTGTAATAAATAACTCATGGCCCCATGTAGAACCCCCGGTTGACCTTGGGTTAGGGTGGCGGCGTGTTTTCCAGAAGCGATACTTTCCCCGGCGGCCTCCACACCAATTAAACGCACGCCAGCTTCTTTAACAAACTCATGAAATAAACCCATAGCATTAGAACCACCGCCCACACAAGCGAGGAGAATATCCGGTAAACCGCCCCATTTTTCCAGACTTTGCTGACGGGTTTCTTGACCGATAACCGCATGAAAATCGCGCACCATCATCGGATAGGGATGGGGACCGGCCACAGAACCGAGGATGTAGTGAGTGGTTTCCACATTAGTTACCCAGTCGCGAATCGCTTCCGAGGTGGCATCTTTCAGGGTTCCCGTCCCGGCGGCCACGGGTTGCACCGTCGCGCCAAGCAGTCTCATGCGGAAAACATTGAGTTCTTGGCGTTCCATGTCGTGAATTCCCATATAAATCACGCATTCTAGACCAAAACGAGCGCAAACCGTAGCGGTGGCCACGCCGTGCTGTCCTGCTCCAGTTTCGGCGATAATTCGCTTTTTACCCATGCGTTTGGCTAATAAAACCTGACCAAGGGCGTTATTAATCTTGTGGGCCCCGGTATGGTTTAAATCTTCCCGTTTTAGGTAAATTTGCGCCCCAGTACCGTCAGCTTTGGCATAATGGGCGGTGAGACGTTCGGCAAAATATAAGGGACTAGGTCTGCCGACGTAATCCTTGAGCAGTTGATTTAATTCTTCTTGAAAATCGGGGTCGTCCTTATACTGATTATAGGCCGTTTCTAGTTCACTTAAGGCTGGCATCAGGGTTTCTGGGACGTATTTGCCCCCGTAGCGTCCAAAACGCCCAAAAGCATCGGGATACTGGGTTACTGTGCTGGCTGAGGCGGTATAAATCGGCGTGATAGTCATGTAAACCTTCGATGAGAGACTTATGATCCATTATAAATCTAAGGGTTTAGTCTCTGGGTTAACCTGAGTTTCGGGGCAATCATCGCCTAACCTACCCAATAATCAAAGGGTGAGCATTGCCCACCCTTTGACTGATTTTACAGCCAAATACTCACATCAACTTTTAACACCTGTCCTAATAGTAATAACCATTTTAATTGAGTCATCGGCCAGGGACAGGCAGCATCTATGGAATTGGACTGCAAAGAATTAGGAACTAGACGCTCGTGGAAATAATAATAGTATAATTCCTGAGAGCGATCAAGGGATAATCCTAGGTTTAATTGTTGGCTAACTTCAATTAAACGGGTGATTAGGCGAGTATCCTCCTCCGCCGTTAAAGGATCGCCATCGTGTAATAATTTCCCAAGAGATTGCCAGAGCAAACTTTCTAAGGTTTGACGCGCTTCGGGAATATTTAATTGACAGTGTAAATGATTGGCTTCCTTAGCAATAGCCAATAATTGATCGAGATTATTTTCCGTCGCTTGCCGCTGCTCAAAATCTTTTTCTAGGGCATTAATCACCTGTAAACAACGGTGAGAAATGGCAATATCGGCCGCTACCTGTAACTCTTGAGGTACGGGCAGATCATCCCGTTGGAAAGCCGCTAAAATGCCGTAATTATCCCGATAAACTTGGGTGTATAATTGATCGAGACGTTTTTTAGTTTCGGCTGTCACCTTCTGCATAATCCGGTGTCTTTCATCGGCAAAAAGATGGGGTAAAGCAAAAAAGTTTTCTCCCAATCCGCGCCCCATTTCTACGATCATGGTTGAGACACTGGCCTGTTGTAAAGATTCAAAGAGATGGTCCTTAAGATTGGTATAGATTAACCGACCGTTAAAAGGTTGAATGCAGCAGTAAAAATCCCAACCTCCTAAATGTAGAACAGCAAAGACAAAATGTTCACTTTCTTGGGTAATTTCCGAGGTTAATTCCACCTGTCCCACCGCTAAAGT
Source organism: Microcystis sp. BLCC-F209 (assembly GCF_041928595.1). NCBI lineage: Bacteria > Bacillati > Cyanobacteriota > Cyanophyceae > Chroococcales > Microcystaceae > Microcystis > Microcystis sp. BLCC-F209. The sequence goes on along the minus strand of NZ_JBHFLL010000212.1, from coordinate 2,138 downwards.
TAAAGACCCGATCGCTTGTTTTTGATAATCTAATTGACGGGCATTGTAACAATAAATCCGATGATGACTGGGATAATCGGTAAATAGGGAACTAATAGCGTAATGGGCCGCCACCTGTTCCAAATCCACCCGCGCAGAAGTGACCAATTGTCGATAGACATCAGCCCCATCTTGATATAACTTAACGTTACTGGGGGCGAAAGCTAGACGACTGAGGAAATTCATTTCTAATTGAATTCCAGCTACTTCTCCAGCTAATTCCAGGGCCCGGCCAGCATATCTCAAAATTTGCGTGCCTTCAGGTCGAGAAATTTCCTCAAAAAACCAGCCACAACTGGTAAACATTAATAAAGCCTGTCTTTGCATTTCTAATAAACGCAAAGCATCGATTTTCTCGCTTTTACTCAGGTTGCGACTTTGATGCAAAGCGAGGAAATGTTCGATCGCGTCTGGGGAGCGATCTAAAATAACGGCAATGTAGTCATCCCTTGTCTGCCAAGGATCCCGGAAAAATTCCTGTCCCTGAATCTCATAAACCTTAATCAACTCATCTCTGAGCCAATTTAGGGACTCCCGTAGGGGTTTACGCCATTTTTGCTGGTAATTTCCCCCTCCCCCGCAACCACAGTCATCCTGCCAACGATTTACGCCATGGACACAACTCCATGCGGTCACGGGTTTTAATTCCACTTCCCAAGTGGGGGGGCAAATACTGAGATAATGGGCAAAATTGGTGACTGTCCAGCCGTTTTTAGGGAAAGATTCCGTAAAAGCATAGCTAAGACACTTCTCTGTCCCCTGTTTGTGGTGGCCGAAGGTTTCCCCATCGGTAGCGACGCTGATTAACTGGGAGGGACGATGATCCCCTTTAATTGCCTGTCCCAGACGACCGACGAGAAAATCACTGCTGGCTAGGACATCATTAAAGCCCATATCGCGAGAAATTGGACCATCGTAGAAGAAAATATCCAGATAACGACCATCGGGGATGTAACAGCGATAGGGACGGGTGGGATCGATTTGACCTCCGGCCACCGCGTGCCATTGGGGATGGGGATCATGGTCGCTAGGGAAAGGACGACAGCGCAGGGCCTGGGAAGGGGCTAAAATGGTGAATTTAATCCCTTCATCGATTAAAGCTGTCACTGTGGCTAAATCAATGGCTGTTTCCGCTAACCACATTCCTTCGGGATCACGGCCGAAACGATGCTGAAAATCGGCTTTTCCCCAGCGAATTTGGGTGTATTTGTCCTGTTTGTTGGCTAGAGGCAGAATGATATGATTATAGACCTGGGCGATGGCGTTACCATGACCGTTTAAGCGTTGACAACTTTTTTGGTCTGCTGTCAGGATGCGTTGATAAACTTCGGGATCATGGTATTGCATCCATGACATTAGGGTGGCCCCGATGTTAAAGCTGAGATATTCGTAGTTATTGACTATTTTGATTACTTCCCCCCGGTCATTGTAAATGCGTGCAAAAGCATTGGCACGATAACACTCGTGATGGATGCGTTCATTCCAATTATGGAAGGGATGGGCGCTCGGTTGCCGTTCAATTCTGTCTAGATAGGGATTTTCTCGCGGTGGTTGGTAAAAATGTCCGTGAACCGTGATATAAACTCCGTGGGCGGTTTTCAGGGGATCGACCCCCGTATCGGTATAGGAATAAAAGGTTGTAGAAGGATGTTCAACAAGATAAGTCATGGAAATGCCTAGAAAATCGTTTTTTTTTGAGCGAAAATAGCTGTAGAATGTGGCGACCTGATGTTTAAAAAAACTGAAAACTGGGCCATTTTTCACGGCCTTGGGGTCACAATATCACATTTTATTTTCCTAGCAAAGCTAAGGTTAACAATTCGCAACTTCTCTATACACAGCACCAAGTAGGGTCTGCTGAAAAAGCTTTTCGTGGGTGTGGGGTGTCGGTTTTTAAGGGTGTTAGGGATATGCTGAAAATAAATCCGGTTATTAAAGACTGATTATTTATTCCCCCTTTGGCTCTTCTAGGTTCTGTGTGATAAGTTTAATTGACATAGGATCGATCGATCTTTGTGTCCTTTGTGCCTTTGTGGTTCGTTCCACCCCCTCGCTCTTGAGAAATGTATCTTAGAATACATTTTACCCACCAAAGCTGG
>NZ_JBHFLL010000211.1:0-33955 GCF_041928595.1 Microcystis sp. BLCC-F209 | reverse complement strand
ATTATTCCTCCCATCGAGAGCTATTCTGAATTGTAAGTTATAACTATTATAATCTCATTTCTCTTTGTGATCAAGTTGAAGATTTTCTAGTTTTTGACTGCTATAAGTATTAATACTCATTGCATAAGTGAGATGCTCCCTGGCAGATAGTACTAAACAATTTCACTGGATAGTAACGATTAAGCAGAATCTCGACTGGTTATATATCGATGATCCCCAGGTATTTGTAGCGGGGGATCTGTTATGGTATCCCGTGGAAGGCCAGCCGAAAATTGCTGCCGCTCCTGATACGATGGTAGTATTTGGCAGACCGAAAGGCGATCGAGGTTCCTACAAACAATGGCAAGAAGATAATCTTGCTCCTCAAGTCGTCTTTGAGATTCTTTCTCCCAGTAACACCTCCATCGAAATGGCCAAAAAATTGCTATTTTATGATCGCTATGGAGTCCAAGAATACTACGTCTATGATCCCGATGATAATAGTCTAGAAGCTTGGCAGCGAATTGGTGACAGTTTAGACAGTGTTAGTGAGGTTAATAATTGGGTGAGTCCCCGTTTAGGCATTCGTTTCGACTTAACCGACGAGTTAAAAATTTATCGTCCTGATGGTACTCAATTCTTGTCCTACAGCGAAATTAATCAACTACTGGAGCAGGAAAAGCAACGGGCTGAAAATGAACGACAACGGGCTGAACAGGCCAATCAGCAGTTAGTAGAAATGGAGGCAAAACTGCAAAAATATCGTCAACTTTTTGGGGAATTACCTAACTAGGGTCTGCTGAATAAATGTGAAATATAGACGAGGTAAGGGGTTTGGGGCCTGTTTGGCGAGGCAGGTGCAAGATTTTAAAGCTAGTGGCTCAAAAACCTTGCATCTTGATCGGCGATTGCGTCCTGTAGGGGCGAAGCATTCGGGCAATAACTTATCGGTGAAACCGTAGATTTTCTATCCGAATGCTTCGCCCGTACTTTTTGCCGCAAACCCTAACTAAAATCTTCACTAGCGACGGGAGTATAACAAAAAAAAAGAGGACTGGTTAGTCCTCTTAACAAGATTAGTTTTCGCTAAATGTTAAACACAGAATGATTGCCAGGCCTAGTAGGCTAGACCCATGCTGCGGGTGGTTTCTGCTCCGAGATAAACCCGAATGCTCAAGAAATCCGTCGGACAAGCGGTTTCGCAACGCTTACAACCAATACAGTCTTCCGTGCGGGGAGAGGAGGCAATCTGGGCAGCTTTACAGCCATCCCAGGGGACCATTTCCAGCACGTCGAGGGGACAAGCCCGAACGCATTGGGTGCAACCGATACAGGTATCGTAAATTTTAACGCTATGAGACATTGAATTATGACTCCTTACCGAGTGTTCTCCATGTTAAATTTCGGGTTTATCGGTTAGTTTACCTTACAGCGATCTGTTCATCGCTCGATCGGTGACATAACTTTAAACTCTGTAACACTTGGGCAAAATGGCGATCGCTGGTCGCATCTCGGCCAATCCTAGAAATAGCCTTAAAGAATTGCTTGCCGGGGTTACGGGGGGAACCGAAAAAGGTAATCTGGATCGCAAGATAATTTATTTCGTTTGCCAGTATGACAGAAATAGCGATCGAATCGATCCTACAGGAAAATCGGCTGTTTTCTCCCAGTGCCGAATTTTCCCAGAATGCCACCATTAAAAGCCTTGAAGAATACCAGCAACTCTACGCCAAAGCCAAGGCCGATCCCCCGGCTTTTTGGGCCCAATTAGCCGAAAAAGAATTACATTGGTTTGAAAAATGGTCAGAGGTTCTTGACTGGCAGCCCCCCTTTGCTAAATGGTTCGTCAACGGCAAGATTAATATTTGTTACAACTGTATTGACAGACATCTCACCACCTGGAGACGCAATAAAGCCGCCATCATCTGGGAAGGAGAACCGGGAGACAGCCGCACCATTACCTATGAACAGCTACACCGAGAAGTGTGCCAATTTGCCAACGCTTTAAAGGAATTAGGCGTTAAAAAAGGCGATGTGGTCGGAATTTATCTGCCGATGATTCCCGAAGCGGCCATCGCTATGTTAGCCTGTGCCAGAATTGGCGCGCCCCACAGTGTAGTTTTTGGGGGATTTAGTGCCGATGCTTTGCGTGATCGTCTTAATGATGCGGCTGCTAAGGTGGTAATCACTGCCGATGGTGGTTTCCGCAAGGATAAAGTAGTTGCCCTCAAGGAACAGGTAGATCTGGCTCTAGCCGATAATAGCGCCCCCAGTGTGGAAAAAGTTCTCGTTGTCCAGCGCAGCAAGGAACCCATCAATATGGTTGCCGATCGCGATTACTGGTGGCATGATCTACAAAAACAGGTATCTGCTAACTGTCCGGCCGAACCCATGGATAGCGAAGATATGTTATTTATCCTCTACACCAGTGGTTCCACCGGCAAACCGAAAGGAGTCGTCCACACCACCGGCGGTTATAATCTCTACACCCATGTCACCTGCAAATGGATTTTTGACCTGAAAGACACCGATGTTTACTGGTGTACTGCCGATGTGGGGTGGATTACCGGCCATAGTTATATCGTTTACGGACCGCTTTCCAATGGTGCAACGACGGTAATGTATGAAGGGGTTCCCCGTCCCTCTAATTTAGGTTGTTTTTGGGATGTAATCGAGAAATATCGCGTTAATATCTTTTATACTGCCCCCACTGCTATCCGCGCTTTTATCAAAATGGGGGAAGATATCCCCAATAGCCGGGATTTATCCTCTTTGCGCTTACTGGGAACCGTGGGAGAACCGATTAACCCAGAAGCTTGGATGTGGTATCACCGAGTTATCGGTAAGGAAAAATGTCCGATTGTCGATACTTGGTGGCAAACGGAAACCGGGGGAATTATGATTACTCCCTTACCCGGGGCAATTGCCACCAAACCGGGGTCAGCAACCCTGCCTTTCCCCGGTATTATGGCCGAAGTGGTGGACTTAGAGGGCAATCCCACCCACGCGAATGAGGGGGGTTATCTGGTGGTCAAACATCCCTGGCCCGGTATGATGCGAACAGTCTATAAAAATCCCGATCGCTTCCGTAATACCTACTGGGAACATATCGCCCCCAAAGATGGCCAATATCTCTATTTTGCTGGAGATGGTAGCCGTCAGGACGAAGACGGTTATTTCTGGGTAATGGGGCGCGTCGATGACGTGATGAGCGTTTCTGGCCACCGTTTAGGGACAATGGAGATCGAATCAGCTTTAGTATCTCATCCCGCGGTAGCGGAGGCGGCTGTGGTGGGACGACCGGATGAAATTAAAGGGGAAGAAGTCTATGCTTTTGTCACTCTGGAGGGCCATTATGAAGCGAGTCCGGAGTTAGCGCAAGCATTAAAAGACCACGTTGTCAAGGAAATTGGCATTATTGCTCGACCGGGAGAAATCCGTTTCACCGATGTACTGCCAAAAACGCGATCGGGTAAAATTATGCGTCGTCTCTTGCGAACTTTAGCATCAGGTCAAGAGATTTCTGGTGATACTTCTACTCTAGAAGATCGATCGGTTTTGGATAAATTACGCCAAGGTGCCTAATTTAATTGCCGGTTTTTCCTAGTAGTTAGGGTGAGGAATAAGAGTTAATCTTATCTCACTCTAACGGGAGTGATGCTCGGTGAACATATTTGCTCAAGCACCAAAGCTATAACTAATACTAAATCCTGTTTAAAAGGTATAGGGGAAGTGGGGAAGTGGGGAGTCGGTTGTCAATACTAAATTAGCTCATAAGCTCTCTTAATTTTTTGTGTGATAATTTTAGATTATCTAGAAGCGATCAATCTTTGTGTCCTTTGTGTCTTTGTGGTTCGTTCCAGTTGGTCTCGCGTAGCGAGCGCGTTGCGACCGCCAGCAGGAATGTATCCTATAATATATTTTACCCACCTAACCCAAGAGAGCCGATCATACTTCATGTTTATAAGAAAGGCTGTAATAATAAAGATAAGAGCGAATTGAAATTATAGGAGTTTAATCAATGACCACCACTACTACTACCGATAATGATTTAAAAAGACTAGAAGATTTAATCCTCAATGGACAGAAGATAATCGAACATCGATTCAACGAAATCGACAATCGACTCACTACCATGGAAACTCGACTCACTACCATGGAAACTCGACTGATTGAGGTTGACAATCGATTGAAGGTGATCGAGAATGGACAAGCGGAAATGAAAGCTGATGTCAAAACTGTTCAAAAAGATACTACCGATTTAAAGATTGAACTCACGGAAGTTAAAGGTGATATTAAAACTCTTGATAGTAAATTTGATGACATGAATAAACGCTTAGAGAAAGTCGAAGGAACCCAAAAAAATCAAATTTGGACATTGATAACCGTCCTAAGTGGTTCCTTACTAGCCGTAGGATTTAGAAGTTTTTTTATCGACAATAATCCCTAATCTCAGAAAAAGAATTGCTATAATTTGCTCACTAAAACAATGAAAAGTGATCGCCTAATTCTCCGTCCTTGGCAACTACCCGCAGACAAAGAGTCTTTTTTTCAGATCTATCAAAATTCCGAAGTCACTTATTTTTTACCGAGAATTCGTCAGTTAGCCACGGATATTGAGAGTTTAAATGCCCATTTTTCTGTAAGATTAGCAACTATTCGTAATCAGGGTAATGGCAGCGATTGGTGGGCAATGATCGATCAAAAAAATAATCAGATTATCGGTTCGATAATTTTACAGAATTTGCCCGATAACTACGGTTATCCTACGCCAGATAGCGAAATTGGTTGGCATTTACGGCGCGATTATTGGGGACAAGGATATATAACCGAAGCGGCTAGAGTTATTCTAGAATACGGCTTAATCACCTGACAATTGCCGATTATCTACGCCGTGGTTAATCCCGATAATTATCGCTCAATTCGTGTCACGGAAAGATTAGGAATGCAATCAATGGGATTAACGAATAAATACTACGACACTGAAGCACTTTTATTCTCGATCGAAGCTTAAAGTTCATTAATAATTATTGATTGTTTCTTATTTTATAGCTGCTGTGGTTGTCATGCTAAACCCATTCTTGTTCAAAAAGCAAAAAGGGAAATATATTCCCTTTTTCTAGCTTTTATGGACTCATATCCTAAACCGCTTCGGGTTTAACACCTCTTTGGTCGAGAATTTTCTGTAATTCAGCTTCGTCGGTTTTAGTCAAAGAAGTGCGTAATACTTTACCCCCGTAGGGAGCCACTTCATCGAGGACCTTATCGGGGGTAACTTTTTGGACGAGAACAAAGAGAGCAGAGGTTCCAGGCTGCAGGGTTTCTCCCAATTCCCGCATAAAATTGTCATCCACACCGATATCACTTAAAGCACCACCTAAAGCGCCACCAGCAGCACCGAGAACAACCCCCAAGAGAGGGGATAAAAAGAGTGTACCGATTAATAATCCCCAGAAACTGCCACTAGCGGCTCCGGCTGCCGTTAAATTGACCGCTTGCTTGAGTTTAATCTCGCCTTCTTTGTTTTTAACCACTACGGCAGCATCTTCTAACTCGATGAGATGTTCCCGTTGCAGCTTGGCCAAAGTTAAACGAACTTCTTCTGCTTTAAATTCGTCCTCATAGGCGATGACAAATAGATCAGCCATGGTTTTTCCTCGATTATTAGCAAATAAAACCTTTATACACTACTTTTGCCAGATTAAAAAGTTTGAGGTATCGGAGAATACCGAAAAACCCTGGGGATTAGGTGTCATAAATACGCGCTTCAAAAGCATCGGGATTTTCTTGACAGTATTCCTCAAAATAGGTTTTTTCCGGTTTTTTAGCGCGTTGGTGTGCCAATTCTGCCTGTAATTCCTCAACAATATCCCAAGCTGCGGCACAATCGGGAGAATTTCCCCCTTTTTCAGCACATACTGCCCGGGCAATATCTCTAGCTTTGATAATCTCCGCTTCTAAATCAAGACTGCGGGGCTTTTCGACGGCGTTACCTTTATGGAGGATGTCACTAACAGAGATAACACCGAGTAAACCGCCCTTAATTACCGGTGCGAAACGAATACCGGTATTAGCAAATAAGCGGGCCACATATTCAACCCCGAGGTCGGGATTAATCACGATGCAGGGTTTGCTCATCACTTCATAGACGCGCACTTTTTGCGGATCTTGACCGAAAGCGACGACTTTATAGACAATATCGGTTTCAGTGATAATTCCGTAGGCATCTTCATCGTGACGACGATCAACAATGAGAGTTCTAATGTTCTTTTCTCTCATCAATTGTACTGCTTTGGCAACGGTTTCAGAACCTTTAATCTTGGCCACCTCCGTGGTCATAATTTCAGCTGCTTTCATAGTCATATTTGGAGAAGTTAAGTTGTGCCTTTGTTATTTTAAGACATAAACTGACCCCTAATACTGACGGCGGCTCTCTTAGGTTTGGTGGGTAAAATGTATTCTAAGATACATTCTTCCTAGCGAGGGGGTGGAACGAACCACAAAGACACAAAGGACACAAAGATTGATCGATCCTATGTAAGTTAAACTTATCACACAGAACCTAGAAGAGCCTGACGGCTGACGGCTAAAAAACCGCTCCCTGATTAACGCCATTCTACCAGTTGTCGTTCTTGGACGACCAAACCATATACTGTCTCGGTTTGACGGGCTAAATTCGCCCAATGAAAGCGTTTTTCTAGGTCTTGGTAGGCGTTATTAACCAATTCTTGGGCGTATTCGGGATTATTTAAAACCTCTAAAATGCCCCAAGCGAGGGAATCAGGATTATTGACGCGGGTGACAATTCCCGTTTGGCCATGACGGACAACTTCGGGAAAACCGCAGGTATCGGAAACTACCACGGGAACCCTAGCGGCGAAACTTTCCAGGGCGACAATACCAAAAGGTTCGTAAAGACTGGGAAAAACGGCACAATCGGCCACAGTTTGGAAGCGATCGAGGTTTTCATCGGACATAAAGCCCGTAAAATAACAATGATGCCAGATACCGAGATGCCAGGCCTGTTGTTTGAGTTTGTCGGTATTGCCGCCACCGATAATGACAAATTTAGTTTTAGCCTCGGTCTGAGCGAGGACTTTTGGGGCAGCGTTGAGTAACACCGAAACCCCCTTTTCAAAGGTCATGCGCCCGACGTAATAGACGATTTTTTCGTGATCTTCGGCATATTGACGACGAAAAGCTCGGTAATCAAAGTTAGGGTCTCTTTGCTTTTTCTCGGCCCGAATACCGTTATAAACCACATCGATTTTATCCCAGGGTGCGCCCAAGGCCCGATGGACTTCATGGCGCATATAGCCGGTACAGACGATAACGCGCCAAGCATTATAGACGAGGGTTCCCTCTTTGCCGGCGATATAGCGTTGGGTGTCGGTGTGCAGTCCGTTATAACGTCCGTATTCCGTGGCGTGAATAGTGGCAATCAGGGGTATTTTAAAGAGATGTTTCAAGGCAATGGCCGCATCCCCTACTAACCAATCGTGGGCATGAACAAGGTCAAATTTTCCGTATTCTGCGATTAGTTTGCCGCCCTGTTGCCCCATGCTGTTATTCATGTTGACCACCCAATGGAAAAAGTCATTGCCGGGGGGTACGGGGACGCGGTGGATGTGAATACCTTCCACCAGTTCGTGACTGGGGGCCTGACCGAATTCGATCGTGATTAAGTGGACTTCATGACCGAGTTTGACGATTTCGGGATAGAGTTCGGCGACATGACGGGCGATACCGCCCACTAATCGCGGTGGAAATTCCCACGCCAACACTAAAATCCTCATTTTTCCCTAACCTCGACCTGATTTAAGCTGGTAAGTAATCATTGCATCCCCATGGTATCTATTTTGGCTCTGGTTTCTTCCTCTAATTGCCACTCTCCCCGCGCCAGTCTGGAGAGGATTTCTTGTCGCCACTTGTTTAATTGTTCCTGAAAAGCGGCCGTTTGTAGATCGTTGCGCCAGAAAATTAGGGCCGATTCGCCAGTTTGCGAATAATAATTTTTACGCTCTCCAGCGATGCGGAAGCCAAAATGCTCGTAGAGTGCGATCGCTGACTGGTTCGACACCCTTACCTCTAGCGTAGCCCTTTCCAGTTGTCTTTGTACAGCCTTTTCAAGCAGTTTGTAGAGAAGCAGTTTTCCTAATCCTTGTCTTTGATAGTCGGGATAAATTGCCAGGAGGGTAATATGTGCTTCTTCGAGAATTGCCCAAAAACAAGCCAATCCGATTAGGGTTTCGTTCTTCTGGTGGAGGTTAAGAATTAATAATTCACTGTTGGGGCTGTTTAATTCCCGTTCATAACCAGATAGGGTCCAAATACCGCCGAGACTGCTGCGATCTAGGGACACCATGGCGGCAAGATGCTCTGATTTTGGGGTTTTAAGCTGTATTTTTGGCATTGATCGGGGAAGGGAGCAGGGTGTGGGGTGTGGGGTGTGGGGGGAGTGGGAATTATGAATTATGAATTGGGGAAGTGGGGAAGTGGGGAAGTCGGGAAATTCAACTAAAACCCCAAAACCCCAAAACCCCAACCCCCAACACCTAAAACCTGTCTCCTGTCTCCTGAATCCTGTCTCCTGAATCCAATGGTAGATGTGGGATTTTTGCAGGAGTCCTATTTTCCGACAAAGATAAGCAAAAGTTATTTATTGACTGGAAAAACTTGAGAATATTTAAATTAACATTCCGCAATATTTATAAATTCTTAAGAATTAATTGAGAAAGATTTTTATTTAACAACGATGTTATCATGGTTACAGCGATTTTACTGAATTTCATAATGGGTTGTTTTGTGCTTTTTTGTCCAGCAAGGGTTGAAACCCTTGCCACACCTAGAAGGTGATCCTAATTAAGACGGTTAAATCAGTCAATTTCACCCACAACGATGATCTTTTTTTTGTGTAGTTTTATTGCAAAAAAAAAGTTTTTTTGACAAAAAGCACAAAGTATGATAGGAACCCAAGTGATTTCTGGCTGCGAGTAATTATTGTAGAGGGGGAGAGGGGAGAAAAGCTGACGACTTCAAGATAACTGATCACCGATCACTGAAACATCGTCCATCTTAATTTTTTTGGGCGGCCATCGTTAAGCGTTTTAATCCGGTTCTTAACATTTTCCCAGTATTCTCAAAATCGAATAGTATAGATTGGAATAACTCAATGTACGCAAACCTATGGATGGCAGCTTAATCCTGTTCAACATTCTCAATCCGCCGGTTTTGTTCTTTTTCTTGGGAATGCTGGCAGTATTTTTTAAATCCGACCTAGAGATTCCCCAACCACTGCCTAAACTCTTTTCTCTCTATCTGTTGATGGCGATTGGTTTCAAGGGAGGTTATGAACTAGCGGAAAGTGGCATCAATAACCAAATCGCTTTAACTTTGATTGCCTCTGTGGTTATGGCTTGCATCGTTCCCATTTACACTTTCTTTATCCTGAAAATTAAACTCGATAGTGCCAATGCTGCGGCGATTGCAGCCGCCTATGGTTCCATTAGTGCCGTTACTTTCATCACCGCCAGTTCTTTTTTAGAAAAACTGCATATTTCCTATGGCGGTCACATGGTAGCGGCCTTAGCTTTAATGGAATCGCCGGCGATTGTAGTGGGTTTAATCCTGGTGCGAGTCTTTAAAGAGAAAAATGGCGAAGAAGAAGCATTTTCTTGGTCAAAAGTTTTACATGAAGCCTTTTTAAATGGTTCGGTATTTCTCTTAGTCGGTAGTGTTATTATTGGTATGCTGACGGGGGAAAAAGGCTGGGAAAAATTAGAACCTTTCACCCAAGAGATTTTTTATGGTGCTTTAACTTTCTTTCTCCTGGATATGGGATTAGTGGCGGCGAAAAGAATCCGAGAATTAGGCAAAACTGGTGCTTTTCTCATTGGTTTCTCGGTATTCATTCCCGTCATCAATGCTATGGTGGGCATCCTCATCGCTAAGGTTCTCGGATTTGAACAGGGCAATGCTTTATTATTCGCTATTTTGTGTGCCAGTGCCTCTTATATTGCTGTTCCTGCGGCCATGAGAATGACTGTTCCTGAAGCTAATCCTAGTTTATACGTTTCTATGGCCTTGGCTTTAACTTTTCCCTTCAATATCATCATCGGTATTCCCCTGTACCTAGAGATGATCAAAATCATTGGCTGTGGAGTCTAAAAGTCCTGGCGGTTTTTAAATAATTCCTGTCAAAATTGTTCTCTTTCACTTGTACCTTTTTTACTTAACTACCATGCTTGAATCCCCGCATCCTTCCCTACAAACTGTCAAAAAAGTAGATATAATTGTTAGTCATGCTCTTCTGGAAGAAACCTTAAGCGTTCTTGATGTTGTTGGAGTTTCCGGTTATACCGTCTTTGGCAATACTTCGGGAAAAGGTGATCGAGGTTTATCCTGTGATGACTTGGATTGTGATTACAGTGGTAACTACATTATGACCGTTTGTAATAGTGACGAACAGCTTGGTCGTCTGATCGATAAAATTCAGCCTTTTTTAAAAAAAGCCGGCGGAATTTTTGTGGTAACTACGGCCCAATGGCTAAGTCATTAGACCTCTTGTAAAAATCAAAAATTGTTCCGGTTGATTAGGAGTCAGCAGTCAGGAGAAAGATATTTTCTGGTTTAGAATTTATCTGTATCTGGTCTGGGGCCAACAGCGCCGGCGGGATTAACAAAAAGATTACCCCCGGCTTCATTTTGGAAGATACAATCGATTTTCGGTTTGCCTTCCAAGGGTCCGGTATAACCAAAGGTATTCATCCGGTTTTTACAGCTTTGTACCTGCTGTCCATCGACTAATTTTTGTTGTTCTAAAATTGACCAGTTATTGCGTCGCAAAACGCAACCGGGTTGCATGACTGGTTGGGTAACAAAAACATTAAAGGGGTTAAGAGTGACATAAACCCGCAAATCGGTGACAATGGCACTGGCCCCAAACTGCACGCATAATTCCGCATTGGGGGCGCTGCGATCGATTACTTCCCGGGAAGCGACGTTTTCGGGGCTAAAATTAGCGGTAGAACTGAATACCAGACCGAGACCCACTCCTAGGACAAAAATACCGCCAATCAGGGCGATCATGGCATAGTTCAATTTTGCCAATAGGCCACCGGGGGCCGAAGCGCGGGAGTCATCGCCATAGGAGCGGTCATAATCCCGATCGCGCGATCGGGGAGGAGTATAACGAGGTCTTCTATTCATAGAAATTGCTGATGTGGCTGCTATGGCGGTCAGTCGTGAGCTATTAGCTGATATTAACCATTGTTCTATCCTAGCAACCCGGGGGATAAGCGGGAGGATAGGTATAGTATAAGGCTATATCGTTTTTTTTGGGGTTAGTATGCTATGGTGGATGACTAAATAGAGTAAGTCAGCCTAATCCAAGTTTCTATGCTAGATATTAGCTAGACAAATTCGGAGCGGAGGAACCATATTTGGGGCGTATTTCTAGATTTTTTAGCCTAGAAAAGGATATCTCTCTATCCTAGCCCGTCAGCTAACTTCGTCGGCGTGGGGGGGAAGACTGAAACATCACTACATTCCTAGCAATGTCTTGATCGGTTCGGTTATGTTGCTGATACTACTTGATAGTGATAACTTACAGGAGACATTGTCTATGGGGATTCTCATGCCAGATTACCGACCGCAACAATTTTAAGATTTTCCGTAGATAACCATATTTTTTGTAAGTTTGCCGTACATTCGGGCAAACTTTTAGTCGTATCGAGAAACCGAGAGTAAAAACAGGATCAAAAATGCTGGAATCTTTACCAATGTGGATTGCTGCAATGACTTTTATTGCAGTCATTGTGGTGATTATGTTCGAGTGGCTTCATATTACTGTAGCGGCTTTACTGGGAGCTTTAATATTAGTTTTTACCCATATCATGACTCTCCAGGAGGCGGTGGGTTATATCAGTCGCAGTTATGCCACTCTCGCCCTATTTTTTGGGGTAATGGTGTTAGTGAGAGCCTTTGAACCAACGAAAATTTTTGATTATTTAGCAGCACAAATGGTGCTTTTAGCCAAGGGGCAGGGCAAATTATTACTAATAGGAATCGTCGCCATTACTACCCCGATCTGTGCGGTATTGCCCAATGCTACCACGGTGATGTTATTAGCACCTTTAATTCCACCCTTAGCTCAAGATATAGGTGTGGATTTTGTGCCGCTCTTAATCCTGATGGTTTTCGTGGCCAACAGTGCAGGATTATTAACTATTGTTGGTGATCCCGCTACTTATATCGTCGGTGATTCTATTAATATCACCTTCATGGAATACCTACAGCGTTTGAGTTTAGGTGGTGCGCTGGCAGTAATTACCATTCTGGTTATGTTACCTTGGTTATTCCCCAAGATCTGGCGGACAAAATTCGAGCATTTAGAAGACTTACCCCATCCGAAAATTAATCATCCTCGCGTCTTAGCTCTGGGGGGAATTATCGTCTTTTTAGTCTTATTTTTATTCGTCGTCGGTGAATCTTTTCCCGTACCCCTTGCTCCTGCTGCCGTTGCTCTGATGGGGGCAGCTTTAGCCCTACTTTTAGCCCAGCAATCGAAGATAGATACGGTGCATAATATTCTCCGAGATGTGGACTGGAGTACCCTATTATTTTTTATGTCGATTTTTGTCCTAATTGGCGGCTTAGAAAAAACTGGGGTGGTTAATAGTATATCGGGACTTCTGGCGATAATTTTAGGCAAAAATATCTTTTTAGGTTCTCTAGTCTTGCTGTTTTTTGTCGGACTTGTTTCCAGTGTCGTTCCGAATATTCCCCTAGTGGTGGCCATGGTTCCACTACTGAAACAGTACCTTGTTAATGTTAATTTAGTCGGGACAGAGGTTCTTTCTCCCGATTATGCTGGTTCTTTTCCCCCGTCCGTTTTACCGCTTTTCTATGCGATGATGTATGGAGCTACCCTAGGGGGTAATGGTACTTTAGTGGGGGCTTCTTCTAATATTGTCGCCGCCGGCATCGCCGAACAACACGGGGGCAAAATTACCTTTCATACCTTTCTGCGCTACGGTTTACCGGTGATGTTTACTCAGTTAGTTGTCTCGGCTATGTATATGTTAGTTTTCTTTGTCTAGTCTATCTCTGGGGGTATTAATGTTAAGTCCGTTTAAGATTGACAAAAACGTTAACATTGATTAACATTCTCCTATTCGTGCTAGATAATCTGGATTGATCGGCGATCGTGAACAAAAAAATCTCTGTTTTAGCACCAGATTTATCCGGTGGTGGTGGTACAAGAGTCTATTTGATTGCTCAAGTCTTGCAACAGCTAAACTGTCAGGTGACGGTTTATGGACCGATTTTTGGACGGGAAGTCTATCCCACCCCACCGGGGAATATACCGGTGGTATCGGTCAAAGGCAATAATTATCCCCAGTTTTTTGGCCAGATCAAAACTTTACTCGATCGCCTCTCCGGAGAGATTATCTATGCGGTTAAACCCCGTCCCACCAGTTTCGGCATCGGTTTACTGAAACGTTTTTTTTCCCCACGGCCCCTAATTCTCGATATTGACGATTGGGAAATGAGTTGGTTTGGTGGCGATCGATGGTCCTATCGTCCTCATCCTCGACAATTAGCTAGGGATATCCTCAAAAAAAATGGTGCGCTTAGGGATCCGAATCACCCTCTTTATCTGCGTTGGCTGGAAAATTTAATTAACCGCGCCGATGCGGTGACGGTTAATAATCAATTTTTGCAAAAGCGTTATGGGGGGATTTATTTACCGAATGGCAAGGATACGCAACTTTTCGATCCCAATCTCTACGATCCCGTTGCTTGTCGTCAAAAATACGGTTTATCTGCCTATAAAGTCTTAATGTTCCCTGGTACAGCTAGACCCCACAAAGGTTTAGAAGATGTCTTAATCGCTTTAGATCAAATTGGTGATCCTGATTTTAAATTGGTGGTGGTGGGGGGTCGCCAAATCGGGGATGGCTATCTGGATAGTTTGTTAGAAAAAGGTCAACCTTGGTTAATTCATTTGCCTGCTCAACCGATCGATCGAATGCCGGAAGTTGTGGCCGCTGCCCATGCTATTATCGTTCCCCAGAGGGATGAAGCTACGGCTCAGGCCCAATTTCCGATTAAACTCACCGATGGTATGGCGATGGCTAAACCGATTATTTCCACTAAAGTGGCAGATATACCGGGAGTTTTAGCTGATATTGGCTATTTAGTCGAACCTAGATCACCAGAGCAACTAGCTGTCATGATTAGAGAGGTTTTTAAAGATCTCGACTCGGCTAATGCACGGGGACTAAAAGCGAGAGAGCGCTGTATCGCCTCCTATAGTACCACCGCCATGGCGACAACTCTCTCTGGCATAATTACTTCTCTGGAAGGGAAATATTAGAGTGTAGCGAGTAGGATAATTGACCGTTGACTATTTACCTTATTACTTATAGCGATGAATCCTAATCAAATTCTGCTTAAATATACGCTGAAACACTGGATATTAGTGGTTTCCAGCATTGTTATCGGCTTTGCCAGTACCATATTTAATGGGGTAGGAACTGTTTTAGTTATACCTTTGCTAATTTCTTTTATTAATCCCGAAAATGATATCTTAAAAAATGCCCCTCAGATTATCAAAAAGCTGCTCTCCGTCTTCGAGGTTTTCTCGGTCGATACTCGTTTTTTCTGGATGTTTGCGGCGATATTAGGGATTTTAATTCTCAAGCACATTACCAATTTTGTTAGTAATTGGCTAGGAACTTACTTGTCTTTGATAATGGCAAGAGATATGCGAATTGATTCAGTTATTCTGCTGCTAGAAGTGGATATAGATTATTATGTAAAAAGTAAAATAGGAGATATTTTTAATCGTTTCATGTCGGAGATTAATCGAGCCGTGGGATCAATTAGAAATTACATAAACCTAATTAAGATTATCGCCACAGCTTTCATGTACTTAGCTATTTTATTATCAATTTCTTGGCAATTAACTATTTTTTCTAGTGTTTTAGGTGGCCTTTTAGCTCTGCTTAATCAATACTTTGTCAAGAGATCAAAAAAGTTTGGAGAGATTATAACCGTAACAGCTAAACAGCAAACTAATAAACTGTTGGAACTGTTAACGGGAATTCGCCTAATTAAAGCGGTAGGTAATGAAAGATACGAATTAGAATCTATTGTCGAAGATATAGAAGCCAGGGAGAAAGCGGGTTTAGATGCCCAGACTAATAAGGCTGTAATCGAACCGCTTAATGAGATCGGTGGGGTAATTATTATTGCTTTAATTATCATTGCTGGTCGTTATCTTTTTAATGAACAACTGCAAGCTTTAGCGACGATTTTATTAACCTATCTCTATGTACTTTTCCGGGCCCTGCCGATAGTTAGTCAAATTAACAGTGCTAGGAGTAGTCTAGTAGGTGATGTTTCCGCTGTAGAAATGGTAGCGGATTTTCTCATTCGAGAGAATAAACCATTTATGAGCAATGGCTCTATTCCCTATCAAAGATTAGAGACAGGTATTCATTTTGATAACGTCCAATTTTCCTATCCTGGTCATCAAGAATTAGTTCTCAATGGCATTGATCTTTGGATTCCAAAAGGAAAAATGATCGCTCTTGTTGGTGCTTCGGGGGCGGGAAAATCGACGATTGCTGATTTATTACCACGCTTTTATGATCCTACAGCCGGAAGAATTCTTTTTGATGGTCAAGATTTAAGGGATTATGAGATCAAATCTCTGAGAAAAGCCATGGGAATAGTCAGTCAAGACACTTTTCTCTTTAATAATTCTCTGCGTTTTAATATTGCCTACGGATTAAGCGATGTTAGTGATGCAGAAATTTTAGCAGCGACAAAAAGGGCGAATGCCTACGAGTTTATCTGCAAACTGCCGGAAGGACTGGATACGGAAATTGGTGATCGGGGAGTGAGACTTTCGGGGGGACAAAAACAAAGATTAGCGATCGCTCGTGCCTTACTGCGAGATCCAGATCTTCTCATTCTCGATGAAGCTACCAGTGCTTTGGATACAATTTCTGAGCGTTTAGTACAGGAAGCGATCGATGAACTCTGTCGCGAGCGGACTACTCTTGTGATCGCTCACCGTCTTTCCACTGTTCAAAAAGCCTATCAAATTGTGGTGCTGGACAAGGGAAAAGTGGCAGAAATCGGCAATCACGAGGAATTATTAGCTCAAGGTGGTCATTATGCCCGTTTACACGCTCTGCAATTTAGTGATAGCAAAGAGGCCGACTCTAAGAAGAGGGAAGATGAGCAAAAAAGAAAAGCTTATTTATCCTACGAAGCGAGAAGCAGTCTTAATAGTCTTTTAGGTTCTCTGCGTCTGGTATCTGAGGATTTAATCGATGATTCTCAGGAGAAACAGGAAATTTTAGAAGAATCCTGTAGTTCAGCTATGCGACTTCTCCATATTATCGAAGACTACGAGCATTCCTCGACTCGATAGATCTCCTGCAAAAATCAAAAATTGTCGTGGTTAGTGAGGATTCAGGAGACAGGAGATAGGAGACAGGTTTTGGGTTTTGGGGTTTTGGGGTTTTAGTTCAATTTCCCCACTTCCCCACACCCCACACCTCACACCCTCTTTCAAGTCAGGAGACAGGAGATTTGCAAGAGGTCTCTGGAAAAAAACTCTTAATTTATACTAAAATAGTTAGTACATATAGGCATCTTCCCAGACGGTGAAAAGGAATTATTTACCCTTGAAAACCACAGTTAAAGTCAGCACACAACCCCAATTACCCCTACATCTAGTTATTACCCATCCCCAGTATCGTTTTGTCGATTTATTCGCGGGAATCGGTGGGTTTAGAATCGCTTTGGAGAAATTGGGAGGACGTTGTTTAGGCTATTCAGAAATCGATAAACAGGCAATCCAAGTTTATCAACAGAATTTTATTAGCTATCTCAACAGCGATGAAATTGCTTTCGGAGATGTGAGTAAAATCAGCAATTTACCCGATAATCTTGATCTTATTGTCGGCGGCGTTCCCTGTCAACCTTGGTCGGTGGCGGGATGTTTACGGGGATTTGAAGATCCCCGGGGAAAACTCTGGTTTGATGTGATTAAATTAGTCCAGAAAAGTCAACCGAAAAGCTTTATTTTCGAGAATGTCAGTGGGTTAGCTAGTCCTCGCAATCGGGAGAATTTAGAGTTAATTATCGATGAATTAACTAGCTGTGGTTATCAAGTTTACTGGCAGTTATTAAATGCCTACGATTTTGGTTTACCCCAGAATCGCGAGAGAGTTTTTATCGTAGGAATTAGAAAAAATATAGATAACTATGAGCGGTTTAAATTTCCTTTACCTTTGGGTATCCATCCGAAGGTTTTGGATATTTTAGAAGACATCAAGAATATTCAACCCGTCGAGAAAGTTAAGTTATCTGCGGATACTTTATTTAATGGTTTTGTTCCCCCATCAAGAACTCGTTTCCAAAAAGAAGATGAATTAAATGACTTCTTTATTTTTTCTGATTTAAGAAATGGCCACACAACTATTCATTCTTGGGATATTATCAAAACTACGGAACGACAAAAAAGTATCTGTTTAGCTTTGCTGAAATTAAGACGCAGTAAAAAGTATGGCGAAAAAGATGGTCATCCCGTGGCTTTTTCTACTTTTTTGGAAATTATACCCGACCTAAAAATCGAGGAACTAAATCAGTTAGTTTCTCTCGGTATTTGTTGGCAAACGACCGCAGGTAAGTATGAATTTATTAACTCGAAAAATATGACGGGAATTAACGGCATTTATCGGATTATTTTACCGACGGCCGATATTATTCCTACCCTAACCGCTACGGGTGCTAAAGATTATATTGCTACTATTTCAATTACCGCTACTCATCCCCAAGAATACAAACAATTGTTTTTAAAGAAAATCTATAAACCCAAAAAGTTTCGAGAAATTACTCCCCAAGATGCGCGTAAATTACAAGGATTCCCCGATAATTTTATCTATCATCCACAGTCAGCTATTTCTAAAAAACAATTCGGAAACGCTGTTCCTGTACCAGTGGTGGAGGCAGTAGCAAGAAATTTACTGGAAATAATTTTACCAAATTAATTATCTAGATAATTACGAAACTTTTGTCTATACTTGTTGATAAATGCTTGATCTTTTTGAAGATCGATAAAAGCTTCTTTAATTAATGACAAAGTATTGATTTTACCAGAACAAAAATCCCAAAATTCATTTTCAACCCATATATCATGATGTTCCTCTAGAGGATACATTTTATTTCCCTGTGATTGCCACCATGTTTGAGGTAAGAAAGGATTAAAAGGAATAACAATTCTTGTGTGAATACTTGCTAAAGGTTCACGGGACAGCCGATAACAATACCAATCTAACAACTGGTCGCTAAATCTAGAACCATCTCCCCTATTAGGATGTGTAGCTTTTAAATCAAACACATACTCAATATTGTCTTTGATTAAATAAATATCTACTCCATGACCAGAAGGAGGATCGATATAATTGAGGTTATTCCTATTTATTTTCTTAGCTACTACTCTAAGTCTTTCAATGCACTCTGTCATGGATATTTTTTGTTCTTTCGATTTTCTGAGACTTTTTAAATTATCGAGTTCACTTCTTAAGTCTTGAGGAAATGGACTAGGTTGTAAAAGTTTTTTATCCTGCTTATATAAAATACGAAATCCATTATCTTTGGCTAAAAAGGTTGCTAATTTTTCCCAGAAAGTAGTTCCCATGCTTGTCGTTAGTCCAGTCATCACAGAACTAATCTGTCTCTCTTCTGGAAATAAATAATCTAAAATATGATGATTCCTAGGTTTGGGTTTTTTAAAATAGTTTTCTATTGAGTTTTTAATTAGCTTTTGAATTTCTATCACTAACTGGTTATTATCCATACTGAATTGCAATTAATCAAATTTATAGATCAGCAAAAAGATCAGCAATAGATATATCAAGTGCTTTGGCTAACTTTTCGATATTTTCTAAAGATACATTACACTTACCAAGTTCGATACTGGAAATATAAGTTCGGTGCAGTTCCGCTTTTTCAGCTAAGATTTCTTGAGATAAGTCAAGTTCCCTTCTGCGTCTTCTGATAGCTTTACCAAAACGATGTTTGATATCTAAGGATTCTTTTTGTGCCACAGATCAATTATCAAGAAAGTGTATGAGACATTTCTACAGATTATAATTCACATTTTGCAGATTATAATTTACATTTTGTCTAAAACATTGCTTCGTTCCTCTTAAAGTACAATTGCTGCTATCGCTTCGACTATCTTTTAACTCTTATTTTCGTAACAACTCGAAAAATGTTTCTTTATCAAGACCAATATCTTGAATCATACCCATGAGAGTACCTTGCTTAATATCTTTTCCTGAATGAATAGGGATCACAACCCTACATCCACCACTATTTTTGTAAATAGCATGGCTACCTTTTTGACGATCCAAATAAAAGCCCAATTTTTCAATAACTTTAATAAACTCCTTGACTTTAACTGCGGGATACTGACTCATATTAAAATATTTAAAGGCTTAAAAATCAAATCTTCTTTGGGAATGGGTTGATGATCAGCTATCAAACTTTCGAGGTACAATTCCATAGCTTCTGTAATATTGACAATCGTTTCTTCAAAAGTGTCTCCTTGAGAATGACAACCTTTAAGCGCAGGACAAAAAGCGTGATAACCACCGTCTGACTCTTTTTCTAGAATAACGGTGTAGTTATAAATTTGTTTGGTATTATCACTCATAACACTATCAGTTGTGGATTTTAAACTATCCTAGTTACACTTAAGAAATGCTGGATAAAACACAAAAATTTTACCTGTCAACCCCTCCACCCCAATTATGTCAAAATTATTTGACCAATAGTTGACATTCGATACATTGTTTAACAATATTTACAATACTTTGTAATTTTGTTGACAAATATAAATTTTCCCAACAAATCTTATAGGATTGATCTTGAAGCCCTCAGCTTAATTGAAAAATAAAGAACTAAAAGTGGATGTTCTGATATCTGAAAAATTCTCTAGGTGCTGAACGCTAATAGCTAGTAAAAATCTAACTACTTTAAATTGAAAAAATGATCATGTTTAAACGATATGAAGCTGATGAACAAGTTATATTTCATGGTGATTCTTTGCCGATTTTATCCAGTGAGATTGATTCTAATTCCGTAGATCTTATTTTTCTCGATCCTCCCTATAATATAGGTAAGCATTTCGCCGATTTTTACGACAAATGGGAATCGGAAAATGATTATATAAATTGGGCAAATCAAATTCTTGATCATTGCCTTCGCATCTTGAAACCCCAGGGAACATTATATGTTATGGCCAGCACTCAAGCAATGCCTTACTTTGATCTTTACTTAAGACAAAAAATGACGATTCTTAGTCGTATTATCTGGCATTATGATAGTTCAGGAGTACAAGCAACAAAATACTTTGGTTCGATGTATGAACCAATACTTCACTGTGTGAAAGATAAAAATAATTACACTTTTAATTCAAAGGATATTAAGATAGAAGCAAAAACTGGAGCAAAACGAAAACTAATTGATTATAGAAAAGCGATTCCGAGTCAATACAATACAGAGAAAGTACCGGGCAATGTCTGGTATTTCCCTAGGGTAAGATATCGCATGGATGAATACGAAAATCATCCCTCACAAAAACCTGAATCATTGCTAGAAAGAATTATTTTGGCCAGCACTGACAAGAGTGGAATTGTGCTTGATCCCTTTGCAGGAACTTTTACAGCTGCAGCTGTAGCTAAACGTTTGGGAAGAATTTCTATTAGTATAGAATTACAAGAGGAGTATTTAAAAATTGGTCTTCGACGGATTCTCGGATGGCAAGAATACAAGGGAGAAAAGTTACTCCCTCCTCAAAAAAGCTATAGTAGAAAAAGCGAAAATAAACAAGAATCTAACTTTGTACAGGAGAGTCTTTTCGATGTCGATAGTAAAGCATGAATTCACCAAGATAATTATTAAAATTATCGATAATTACTTTCCCAATCAGGGAAATAGCATTTTAAATGCTAGTGAGTTATTGCAATATTTGAACATTAAAACTAGAGCCGCTAATCGAGGTTCTAAATCCCGATCAGGATTGGCTAATCATTATGCCATTTATGTTTTAGTGGAAGACTATATTAATAATGAGTTTCATCTTAAGGATGGATACGACGAGTATAAAGGCGCTCAGTATATGACACTTTTTCGCAGGCAAAGGGAGCTTCCTTTTGGCAATAAATTACAAAATCATGCTCTCAATCATCGATTAAATCAGGAATTTAACAAGTATTTTCCTACTTTATCTTATCTGCCTATAATTAGAGATGTTAAAACCAATAGATACTGGATTAATGAGAATCTAATTAAGGTTTCTCTAGAGGGTAATCAAGTTAATATTGCGCCAGTGATTATAGATATAATTGATGCCTATGTGCAAACAAGACAAAAAGCATTTAATCAATTTATCAGCTATTGTCAACAGATGATTGATATTCAACAGCAAGATCCCCAGAAAGCCATTGAATTTATTCGGAGTTTACTCAGACCAAACATTGATGCTAGAGTTTTTGAGATTGTCAGTTATGCAATTCTTAAAGAGTATTATGGGGAACAGAAAATATATTGGGGATGGTCGCCTGATCGCTTAAACTCTGAATACTTACTTTTATATAAAACTGGTCGAACAAATGCCAATGACGGGGGGATAGATTTTGTCATGAAACCCCTAGGTCGATTTTTTCAAGTTACGGAAACGATAGCTGCTGATAAATATTTTTTAGATATTGATAAAGTGCAAAAATATCCCATTACTTTTGTGGTTAAAACTGAGCAGACTTGCGAGGAAATTTTAGAAAAAGTTGCGGAGCAAGCTAAGATAAGATACAAGATCAGGGCAATTGTCGAAAGATATCTAGAATCTGTAGAGGAAGTGATCAATATTCCCGAATTAATCAACCGTTTTGAGCGGGTTTTAGCTCAAGGTAAAGGAGGAGCGGTAATTGCAGAAATAGTTTTACAGAGCCGGATTGAGTTTAACCTAGAATCAGAGCCATAAAGATATCTGACTCCCCAGCTAAACTAGAATAGAAAGATAGGAAAGCGATCGAAATTAGAATGACGACCGAAATTGAAAAAGAACTAGAAACCAGCGAAGCTGTCTTGGAAAAACGGCGAAATTTTGCCATTATCTCCCACCCTGACGCGGGAAAGACCACCCTGACCGAAAAACTGTTACTATACGGGGGTGCAATCCATCAAGCGGGTGCAGTCAAAGCAAGACGCGACCAACGCAAAGCCACCTCCGACTGGATGGAAATGGAAAAACAACGGGGAATTTCGATTACTTCCACGGTTTTACAGTTCGATTATCGTGATTTTCAGATTAATCTCCTCGATACTCCCGGCCACCAAGATTTTAGCGAAGATACCTATCGTACCCTGGCCGCTGCCGATAATGCAGTGATGTTAATCGACGCGGCCAAAGGTTTGGAACCCCAAACGAGAAAACTCTTTGAAGTGTGCAAACTGCGGCAGTTACCCATCTTTACCTTTGTTAACAAAATGGATCGCCCCGGTCGCGAACCTCTGGATTTATTGGACGAAATCGAGCGAGAATTAGGATTACAGACCTATCCCGTCAATTGGCCGATCGGAATTGGCGATCGCTTTCGGGGAGTCTTCGATCGAGCCACCCAGACCATACACCTGTTTGAACGTCGCTCCCACGGCTCTCAGGAGGCGCAGGAAACCGTGATCGAGCTTGACGACCCCAAAATTGAGGATTATCTCGAAAAAGACCTGTATTACCAGTTAAAAGAGGATATAGAACTACTCTCGGAATTGGGTGCGGAATTGGATTTGCCAGCAGTCCACGCAGGAGAAATGACCCCGATCTTTTTTGGTAGCGCCATGACCAATTTTGGGGTGAAATTATTCCTAGAATCCTTCCTCGACTATGGATTGCCACCCAGAGGACGCAATTCCTCCCTCGGAGTCCTTGATCCCACCTATCCCGATTTCACCGGTTTTGTCTTCAAACTGCAAGCAAACATGGATCCCAAACATCGCGACCGGGTGGCCTTTGTGCGGGTATGTACGGGGAAATTCGAGAAGGATATGGTAGTAAACCACGCTAGAACCGGTAAAACTATCCGTTTATCCCGTCCTCAGAAGCTTTTTGCCCAAGATCGGGCAGTTATTGAAGAAGCTTATCCCGGAGATGTGATCGGATTGAATAACCCCGGGGTCTTTGCGATCGGTGATACCATTTATATGGGTAAAAAGCTCGAATACGAAGGTATTCCCTGTTTTTCTCCAGAATTATTCGCCTATCTCAGAAATCCTAACCCTTCCAAGTTCAAACAGTTTCAAAAAGGAGTCTCGGAATTACAGGAAGAAGGGGCCGTACAGATATTATCCTCGATCGATGAATTTAAACGCGACCCGATTTTAGCCGCCGTCGGTCAATTACAGTTTGAAGTGGTGCAATTCCGTCTTTTAAGCGAGTACGGAGTCGAAACTACCCTCGAACCCCTAGCCTATAGTTTAGCCCGTTGGGTCGCCGGGGGTTGGGCCGCTTTAGAAAAAGCAGGTAAACTCTTTAATACTCTAACTGTCAAAGATTACTGGGGTCGTCCCGTCTTATTATTCAAAAATGAGTGGAATTTACAGCAAGTCAAAGAAGATCATCCCTCTTTGCAATTAAACTCGATCGCACCGGTAGGATCGGGAGTAGAACCGCAATCCTAACCATTAGACCTCTTGTAAAAATCAAAAATTGTTGTTAGGGTTAGGAGTCAGTAGCCAGTAGTCAGTCCCGATGAAAAAATTTTCACCCCCACAGATGAAAGAGGTTTCCTTCCCTACACCCTACACCCCACACCCCACACCCTGCCACCAGGAAGAACTTTTTGCCGCAAACCCTAATTATGCAAGAGGTTTATTAATCTGACAAGACAATTACCGAACTGGTCAGGACAAGATGGCGACCCCCAGACAACTACTCTAAAGTAGAAGTGGTCAGAAAGTCTCGATCTTTCCTAACACTCGGATGTCTCAAAGCACTATCATTGACGAGTCCCCCACCATTAGAAAAAGTCCTGCTGTCAATTCCCGAATTAATCCCTGTTTAATTCGCTTTTGTTATTTTCTGGGAAATTATCTGGTTTTACCAGCTTTTTTCAGCAAAATAACGGTGACAGGCCAGGAAAATATTCCCCTAACGGGAGGTGTCATCTTGGCACCTACCCATCGGTCCCGTTGGGATGCGCTGATTTTACCCTATGCGGTGGGACGCTTAGTTAGTGGACGGGATTTGCGCTTTATGGTTTCCGCTAATGAGATCAAAGGGGTGCAAGGTTGGTTTATCCGACGTTTGGGGGGTTTTCCCGTCAACACCGATCACCCCGGTATGGGTAGTCTAGTCCATAGTGTCGAACTTTTGGCCGCGGGGGAAATGGTGGCGATTTTTCCAGAAGGGGGTATCTCTCGCGATCGAGTGGTTCATCCCCTTAAACCGGGGGTAGCGCGGATTGCGTTGGAAGTTAAGACTATCAAACCCGATGCAGATATCAAGATTTTGCCGGTAAGTATTAGTTATAATCAGCCTTACCCCGGATGGGGAAGCGAAGCAACAGTAAATATCGGTCAAGGGATTAATGTGCTTGATTATCAACAAAATTCGCTAAAACGGGAAACTGTCCGCTTAACCAAAACCTTGAGCGATCGCTTAAAACTTCTCCACGAGGATCAATCACCTTAATCAGCTGTTGATACTAAATCCTGTTCAAAAAGTATAGGATAGTGGGGGGGTCACTGCGTGCGCGTTGCGGGGGGAAATGGGGTGATAGGGAAGTGGGGTGTGGGGAGAAACAATTCATAACTTGAGAGTTAATCACACTATTAAAAACGGATTTGGTATGACTATCTACCCCATGAGTGGGATTTCGGGGACGGATTAAAATGATTGTTTTAACTATTTTTAAGCAAAAAAGTGGCTTTTCTAGTTTAAATAAATAATATCTTGGTTTTTGCTGCTTCTGGCTCCTGAATACTGCCTCGAAGACCCCTCAGATCGGGGAAGATATCCGATTGTTGCCGGAGGTCTAATGATAGAATGGGCATCAGCGAAAGTAGTTTGTGAGTGAAGTGATCCGATGCAGTTCCAAATCCAGCCAGACAGTGAAATACCCGCCTCTAAGCAATTATTTGACCAAATTCGCTTCGCTATCGCCTCTCGTCAGTATCCCCCGGGCCATCGTTTACCTAGTACCCGTCAACTAGCTATGATCACGGGATTACACCGTAATACGATAAGTAAAATTTATCAACAACTGGAAGACGATGGGTTAGTGGAATCCATAGCAGGTTCGGGGATTTATGTCAAGGCTCGCGGGCATGAAAACGATAATTTATTGGGTTCGCCCCTATTGGAACAAAATCCAGAAATAGGCCGACTAATTAGCCAGAGTTTAGCCAGTTTTCTCGCTCAAGGTTTAACTTTAGAGCAAATTCGCGAGTTATTACTGGCGGAAATCGATTGGCGATCGCAGTGTAGTTCTCAGGTTCTTGTCACCATTCCCCGTCACGATTTGGGTGCAGGAGAACTAATGTTAAGAGAATTAGAGCAATCCCTCAAAATTCCCGTCCAATTAGTGGCAATGGAGGATTTAGCCCAAGTTTTAGCCAATACTAAATCTGCCACTGTTGTCACCAGTCGCTATTTTATCAGTGTAGCGGAGGAAATTGCCGCTCCTTTTCAATTACGAGTCATTCCCATCGATATCTACGATTACAGCAAGGAATTGGCATTAATCAAAAAATTACCCACCGATAGCCGCTTGGGGATTGTCAGTATTAGCACCGGTATTATTAAGGTGGCCGAAGTTTTAATTCATAGTTTACGGGGCGATGATTTATTAGTTATGTCTGCCCAAATTCATGAAACGGATAAGTTAAAAGTTTTAGCCCGAACTTCCCAGACAATTATCAGTGATCAAGCGAGTTATACGTTAATTAAAAATATGATTAATGAAGTGCGATCGGATTTAATTCGTCTGCCAGAAATTATCTGTAGTGATAATTATATTGGGGATAAATCAATTCAATTGCTCAGACGAGAATTAGGATTAGGTGGTTAGAGGATAAAAGACACATTTTAACCTCTGAATCTCTCCCAATCCCTTTACTGTTACCTCTTGCCTTATCTCAACAAGCAATTTAAGTAGGGAGGCACAATTATTTGTAGGATGGGTTAGCGGTAGCGTAACCCATGCTGGCGTTGGGTTTCATGCTTCAACCCAACCTACGTTCATCTTATATTTAATTCCACTCACCCACTTAAATGCGCGGGCAGCTGAACTTTAAAATTTAGTTTAATCTATGGTTACTATTGACAATGACCTAGGGCAAATCGAGAATAAAAGCGAAAAAAACTTTTAAGAAGTATTAACTTTTTTAGTACAATGGGGCAAGAATAGGGATAAGCTCAATTTTTCACTCTCGGACGAGGTTAGATGAAAAGTGCTGACTGTTTAACGGTATCCCCCGGGGAACCGCTTACCGATTGGCAAAAACTCGGATTAGATTTGGTGGCTCGTTGGCAGGGACGAGATGTTATCCTAGCGATCGATCTTACCGGTAGTGTTAACTTTAATGATGAAGGACGGACGCGCCTCGGTCAAATTATTCGCGATAGTTTAAAAAATAACGATTCCGTTTATCTTGAATGTCGGGGTGAAGACCCTCGCTTTTAGCGACGGGATGAAACCCCGACCAGTATAAAACAGCAAAGCACGACATTTTGACAGGCTCAATGTAAAAGCTCAATGTTCACTAAAATCTTGACAATCCGATGCTCTACAGGTTAACATAAAATAAGTTGTTTGAGGTCGATAAACAATGATTGTCTTAGAAATGAAAGCCGTGGTCAAACCAAGTCAATGTTCTGCCATTGATGAAGCTATTCGTACAGTACAATTCATCCGTAATAAGGCTTTAAGGCTTTGGATGGATGCCAAGAGAGAAGACACAATCGATAAATATTCTCTCAATAAATATTGTGCAGTTCTCGCCAAACAGTTCAAGTTTGTCGATACTCTAAATTCTACGGCCAGACAAGCATCGGCCGAACGAGCTTGGTCAGCTATTGCCCGTTTCTATGATAATTGTAAGAAAAAGGTTAAAGGAAAAAAAGGTTATCCTAAATTCCAGAAAAATAATCGTTCTGTGGAATATAAAAACTCCGGATGGAAACTATCGGAGGATAGAAAGAAAATAACTTTCACAGACAAGAAAAACATTGGGACGGTTAAACTAAAAGGAACTAGAGACCTAAACTTTTATCCTATAGACCAAATTAAACGAGTTAGAATTGTTAAACGAGCGGATGGTTACTATGTCCAATTCTGTCTAAGCGTTGATATTCGGGAATACGCAAAACCCCTAGAACCAACAAAAAGATGTGTGGGATTGGATGTAGGTTTAAAAGTTTTCTACGCTAATAGTGATGGGGAAACGGTAGAAATACCGCAATACTATCGCAAGGCAGAAAAAAGATTAAATCGACTGAATCGGAAGAAGTCTAAAAAGTTTAGAAAAGGTCAACCTCAGTCAAACAACTACCAAAAAGCTAGAAAGAGATATGCTAGAAAGCATTTAAGAGTAAGTAGGCAACGTAAAGGCTTTGTCGAAAAAGAGGCATTGCGCGTCATTAAATCTAACGATTTCATCGCCTACGAAAACTTAAATATTCAAGGCATGGTAAAAAACTCTAAACTAGCTAAATCTATTAATGATGTGGCTTGGTCAACTTTTCGGCAATGGTTAGAATATTTTGGTTTTAAATATGGTAAGGCTACGGTAGCAGTAGCCCCCCATAACACGAGTCAAAATTGTTCTAATTGTGGTCAAAAAGTACCTAAATCTCTATCTACGAGAACCCATGTTTGTCCCCATTGTGGCTATGTAGAAGATAGAGATATTAACGCCGCTATCAACATTCTCAAAAAGGGACTAAGTACGGTAGGGCATACCGAAACTAATACGCTTGGGGAGAGATTCCCTCTGGTTTGGTTGGATACGTCCTGCCAGACTAAGGAAACTCAGTGAACCAAGAATCCCTCGCTTTTAGCGATGGGAGTGTCAATTAGTTCCCTTTGCTGATAATGTTCAACCGATTACAGAACCGATTTTAATTCGCGGAAGGGAAGATATAGACGCGGTTTTAAAGGCGATTCCCTGGCAATCTAGCCAAAGTGCTAAAAATACCGATATTCAGGGAGCAGAATGGCACGTTTATCCCCGACTGGCACGCTTAAATCAGTGTCGTTTAACTGCCAATCAAGCTATCAAACCCCAGTCGGTAGTTTGGATTTCGGATTAGGTGGTACTGGTCGAGATGTGTTAATGAGAATTCGTCGCTTTATTATTGATAAATACGGGAAGTTATCTAAAATATTTGAGCTTGTTAGCTTACATTAATTGTATTCTAATTTTCCTTTGTGTTTCAGTTGCCACATCCCACCGCTACCAACCGGGGTAACTTGTGCAGGTGAAATTAAGGTAAATTTACTGGTGTTGCCGCTTTTATAGCCATCAAATAAAGCAGATACTGTAAACTTTTGAGAAGCGGCAATAGCGTGCTGTTTCGGAAAGAGTAAGTAATCGTTTCCTACTGATACGATATAAAATCCATCAGGGGACACATTAGATGTCAAAACCACAGGCTTACTACAATTATTCCATCTTTCTGCTCCTTTATCTTCATCCTCGACCACTTCTCCCTGTTTGTGTACCCCATGAATATTAAGGATAGCATCTGGAGACTGATTATAGGAATTGATTATGTTTTGCCATTGCCGGGGAATATCTACTGTCTCAATTGCCTCTTTGTTAAGCAGCTTTCTTAGTTGCTCAATCTCTTTTTTAAGTGCTTCGATATCTTGGACATTTGTCTGAACTTTTAACTCTAAATCTTTTTTATCTTGCTGTAACTGGTTTACCTGGCTATTTAGAGTTGTAGCTTGTTGTTCTAGTTGTGCTTTTTCAATGTTTACATTGTACAATCGTGTTTCTAGGTTTTGATAAGAACTAGAAAGTCCCTGATTTTCCTTACGCAACTGTTCCACTTCTCCTGAACTAAACTGCTCGATTTGCTGACGTTGTTCTGCTAAGTTCTGCGATAGTCGATTACGTTCGTCATTTAGCTCTCTAATTTTTGTCAAATGACGTTCTTTTTGATCCTCATATTCTTTAATTTTAATCTCTAATTGCTCATCTTTTTCTTTATGTTGAGATATACTCCCACCCTCTTTACCTATACTTAAACTACCAACTATTGCTTGAATATTACTAACTTTATCGCTTAAATCTTTCAGTGTATTTTGCGTAGTTTCATCTAGGGAAGTTGATTTTACATCAGTGATTATCTCTTTTTTAATAGATTGAAGTTGTTCCACTAGCAAATTTTGAAAAGCCGAAGAGATAATCTTGGAATTGTGTACTATATTATTATCAATTTCTTGTGAACCACTTTTATTTTTAGCAATCCAAATATCTTGATTAGCCCCGTTGATCGTAAAAATAGGTTTCTGAGGATAACTTTTATAAATTTTATTTGTTTCTAGCTGTTTTTGTATATATCCAATAACATCAGAAATACTAATTAAACTATTGGGAGTAGCTTGACCATCTAACCCCCCTTCTATCGCTTGACATAACAAATGGGTGAAGACGCTAGATGAACTGTCTGCCAATTCATAGCTCTTCTGACTTTCTTGACAAGAGGCAATAATAGCAATACCTTTGGGTAATTCTAGTTCTAGATTTTCCAAGGGATTAAATTCGTTTTTTTTAGTCCCTATTTCACTTAAGATTTTGCCACTATGACAAGCATCAATAATAATGATAGCACGCTCAATTCCTGATGCTCTTAGCTGATTTATAAGATTTTTAAAAGGGTAATAACTATCTTCATCTAAGCCCAGTTTAATACAATATTGCTGATTTTTGACAATTCCATGTCCGGAGAAATAGAACAATAATTGATCGCTAGAATTCAATTTTTTGAGAATTTCTTTTAGTTCTTTTAAAAAGGAAAATTCGTTCTCACAATTGTGAAGAGGCGGATAAATAGGCTCGCATCTTCCAAGATTAGGATCGGTTAACAAAGTCCACAAACGAGATGAATCACGGTTGCCAGCCTGCAATTCATCCCCTGTCCGTGCATTAACAACAAATGCTATTCTTTTCCCTGTTGTTTCGTTCATGATTTATTGTTTATAAATGTTGACCAAAATATTTGATTCTGTTGAGCTAGACTGAAGTTGAGCAATTGTAGTTTGAATATTTTCAATTTGTTGCGGAGAAATATTTTCAATGGTATAAGTTTGAGTTCCAATTGTCATTGAAACAGAGTATCTGGGTTTTTGAGATTGCCAGTATGCTAAAACTGAAATAAAAGTTCCGACAGCAGATAAGGCTAAACTAGCAATGGCTATTCCTATCGTTAATCCGCCATCCTTCACCTTAGATAAAGATTCAAGTTTTTCTTGTTTTACGGTTAAGTTACACTCTTTTTCAATTAGCATAGCAAGGTATTCTAATTCATAAGAGTCTTCCGATGTAACCTCGTGTTGTAAATTTATGTTAATGTTCATAACTGTTTGTTCATTATTACTAGACTTATTATAATCCAACTAATGGCAGACAGGAACAGTATCGATTACAATATAAAACCACTAAAACATAAATCAAGTTTTTCTGTGCTAAATTTATGTTATAAAATCCTGACAAACCAGAAAAAATCATCATTCAAATTGATGGTACGCCGTCTATGAAAGGGTTTGTCAGCGATCGCAATAGTCGCTACATTAGAACCCTAAGATTATTAAGAAGTGCGACAAATACAGCTTTTCCCGTCACGCCATCTCCTACCTTTTATGTTTTTGGGACTCAGCGACTCAAGGAGCCGATCAATCATCAATCGGCTGAAACTGCCTGGTTTTATAGTGGGGGAAGACCTGAATTAAGAGATGCGGCCACTCATAAAATTATCGCACCCCAAAAGACTGATCCGCCCAATTCCCTCTACGTTATTGTGACGGATTTATATCAAGAAAAAGCCCAATGGGAAGACTTAGTAGCACAACTCAAAGATAGTTATCTTCTCAAAGATGGCTACGCCGTCGGTATTATCGCAGTCAAAAGTGAATTTTTGGGGGATATTTATGATGTCGGATTAGATAATATTCGTTATCCCAGTGTTAAAACAAATCATCCCTTTTATATCTTAGTGTTAGGTCGCTATTCTCAGGTTAAACAATATTTCGATAAAATCAAATCGGAAAGTCAAAATACAGGACTTGATTTTCCTGCTGAAAATTTTGTTATTTTCTCCACTCAAATTTTTGAAAAACCTGCTTTACTGCAAATTAATGACAATGAACAACCTACCCCTTCATCTTCTTCTCCGACATCAGATAATCCTCAGAAATCAGGAATTAGACGAGTACAAGTAATTAATGATGGTAGAATAGTGATCAAAAACGTGGAGAATCCTCAAAATGTAGAACGACTTATTATTCCTAGTCAAACGAGCAATGATAGTCCAAAAGAGACTTCTTTAAAATATAGACTCAACTATAATCCTCTGCCCTATACTTTGCCACTAGGGAATTCTGCTAGTTATCAACTCAATGGTGATAGTGACTTTAATAACAACACAGAAGAATTTAAAAAATTAGATCCCCAAAGTTCACTGATTCCCCTTCAACTAACGAATTGGCAATCTACGAATAGTCAATTAGAATTTAATGCTTTAATAAATCTTGACAATAATCCTCAAGGAATTGGCGTTTATCGCTTAATTTTTGATGTATTTCCCGAAAAAATTTCTGGCTCATCAAGACCATATCAAGCCCCGTCTTGGTGGAAAGATTGGAGTTTTGGCGAAAACGAAATTTTTGCAGGAGATAGAACTTACAATTTACAACCCTTTTTATATAATCTAGGAGATACGACTTTTAGAATTATTGAAAATAAGCCAAATGTTGCTCTTGGCCGTCTTTGCTTTATTATCCACAAAAAGTAGGGGTTTGTCAATCAATCAAAACACGGGAGCATCGAGAGCATCCCATTTATGCAAAAATATAAGAGAGAACACCAAAAATAAGTGATTAAATTTATTCAATAGGACAAGCAGACATAACGAATTTATCTTCATTATCGCCTCTAAGAAGGAATTAAGGAAGAGATTTAGACAATTTATTCAACTGTAAGCGATTAAATAGCCAGTTGACCATTAGACACCTCCATAATATTATTTTAAGACTGAAAATGTTTCCAGCAAAGGAGTTGGGCTAAATAAAAATTATTTTATTTGCCCCATAGTTTTTCTATAAAATTAAATTAGCAATGAAAGACATACATTTCAGCCGTTGCACTATTTTGTTAGTACACAGCATAAAAGCAAGCTGTGATTGGTTTATCACTCTTGGAGATATCTACTGATTAGGTATCTCGAATAAGCAAATCGAAAACTTCAAAAACTGCAAACAGCAACCCCGATAGTTATCGATGAAAAATCAGGAAAATTTAAATTTCAGTCGGGAAGTGCCCAATTAAACCCTGCTTTAAAAACCCATATTCGTCAGCGCATTATTCCCGCTATCGAAACCATTACCAAAGACAGAGAAATCGACTTCATTCAAGTAATTGGACACACCGACGGACAAGGAATACAGAAGACAAGTAATCTCGATAAAAATATCGAATCGGTTGCCAGCAGAAAACAATCTGTTAAAATGCTAGTACCCGGTTCTAACACTGATTTAGGATTAATGCGAGCTTTAGCAGTAGTGCAAGAAATCGAAAGCACAGGTAAACTCAAAAACGTCAAATTTCGAGCTTTTTCCGCAGGACAGTTATACCTCCCATCGGGTAAATTAGCTGCGGTTAATCGTGACGCAGATGCAAGCAGACGCAGAATTGAAATCCGTTTTATTCCCCCCGGTAAAAAACAATAAGACAAAAAAATTCTAGAAATTTGTTTTTTTATCTTTTGCTTGTTACACTGAGGAAAGAACGAAATTCAAATCAATATCTATGGAACAAAACACTTTAGAGGGGACTTGGGAAGAAATTTTACAGCATAGTGCTAAATTAGCAGGTCAGCGAGTGAGATTGACCATTCTACCTAATCAATCTTCCAATTCTTCCACTCCAGAAACCCTAGACCAAAAATTAAAAGGAAGAGTTGGACGAGTTTATTTTCAGCCATCAGATTTATCTGAGCGAGTAGAAGAAGTTTTTACAAATATTTTAGATGTTCAAGACTAATCAGCATTACATCAATGACTCTTTGCGACGCTTCTCCACTTATTGCCTTAATTAATGAAGCTGATAAAAATCATCAGCGTTGTGTTGACATTTTATCTTCGCTATCGGCCCCCCTTGTCACGACTTGCGCTTGTTTTACCGAAGCAATGTATTTATTGCGTCGATATGGTGGTTGGTTCGCACAACAAGAATTATGGGGTTATGTGGTAGATGAAATACTGGTAATACACCATCATAATTCAGATGAACTAAAAAGAATGGAAACCTTAATGATACAATATCAAGATGTTCCTATGGATTTAGCAGATGCTTCTTTAGTAGCCATGGCTGAAGTTCTTAATCAAAAACAAATATTCACTCTCGATAGCGATTTCTATATTTACCGACGGTATGGAAATCAACCTTTTGAGGTTGTACCTTAATTATTTTTCATTCCCTATAGGGTAACATCCTCGTATAAATCCCGAAAAGATGCCGTCATATTAATACTCTGTAAACTAAAACTTTCTTGCTGATAGGTTTGCAGAATCCATAAACCCTGTTCACCCCGTCGAAAAGTTTCCACTCGTTGGTGTTTACTATTGACTAAGACATATTCCTCTAAACTTTCTAGAGTTTGATA
>NZ_JBHFLL010000210.1:0-6325 GCF_041928595.1 Microcystis sp. BLCC-F209 | reverse complement strand
AGTATTTGCAAGGTTCCAACTATCATTAACAACAGTAGATATCTGGCTCGTCCCAGTTCATTTTCTAACACTTTCTGGTATAATTCACTTATCATTTTTGTTCTCTAGGTCATATTTACTATATATGACCTATCTTTTTGGGGAGTTGATATCTATATTCCATGCTACATAAGCTTTTCAGCTTACTTGTCCCCCTGTCAGCTAAAATACTATAAATTCCCCTTCAATCAATCTTGAGGTGGTTATTTTTTGCCACTGTTTCTACTCATTAATTTTTTATTAATTAATTGCTCACAAATAGTTGTTGTAATCCAATGATGGCTCTCAGTTTAATATCGTAACATTCCAGAACTATTGTGATTGCCAACGAAATTATACAAGCAACAGGAAAAAACGAGCAACTGTTGCGAATAACTGGCAATCATTATGTTTAGAGATTATCATATCAGTAGCGCAAAATCAGCCGCTTTTGCTTCGTCAAGAACTGGACAAGAGGAATATTTGCGTAAATTATGATAGTGTAGATTGGCCACAAGAATTACAAACTCTAAAAAGCTTAGGCGATCTGTGATTGTTGTTAGTAACACCTCTCCTATGTGAAATTTTTAAAACCTAGATTCAAACTAACTTTTGGATACGATGCACGGTTGGCATTCATAAGTAGGTAGGCACAATTATTTGTAGGATGGGTTAGCGGTAGCGTAACATAATCGGGCGTTGGGTTTCATGCTTCAACCTAACCTACGTTCATTTTATATTTAATTCCACCCACCTACTTACCTTGATTCAGCAACGCCAATTTTCTCACTAGAAGCTCACAGCGATCGCATCCTGCTGGAATTGAGGGATAACTTTCTCCTGTCCGCAAGCCAGAGGAGACAAAACTGGTTTATGCTAGAAAGAGTTACTCTTAACGTAACTTTACAAAGTCATCGATCGCCCACATTTATGGATTGCATCATCAATCGTCGAGCGCGGTTTTCAGCCAGCCATCGCTATTATCTGCCAGAATGGGACGAAGCCGAAAATCAAAGACTTTTTGGTCTTGGTAGCCGTTTTCCCGGTCATGGTCACAATTACGAATTATACGTCTCCCTATACAAAGAACTCAATCTTTATGGCATGGTGGAGAATCTCTCCACCGTTAAACAGGTAATTAAACGAGAGATAACCAGTCAATTAGACTACTCCTATCTCAATCAAGTCTGGCCGGAATTTCAGCAAACCCTACCCACCACAGAAAATATCGCTAGAGTTATCTGGCAAAGATTAGCACCCTATTTACCATTGGTCAAAATTCAACTATTTGAACACCCCGAATTGTGGGCAGAATATCAAGGAAAAGATATGGAAGCAACTTTAACCGTCAAAACCCATTTTAGCGCCGCCCATCGTTTGGCTTTACCGCAATTAACCCTCGAACAAAACTCGGAAATCTACGGCAAATGCGCCAGGGTAAACGGTCATGGCCATAATTATCACCTAGAAGTATCCGTGGCGGGAGAAATCGATCCCCGTACCGGTATGATTGTAGATCTAGGGGATTTACAAAAAGCGATCGATGAATTGGTAGTGGAACCCTTCGATCATGCTTTTTTAAATAAGGATATTCCCTACTTTGCCGAAGTGGTTCCCACCGCCGAAAATATTGCCTTATATATCGCTCAACTATTAGAGGAACGGATCCGCCAATTAGGGGCCCAATTAGATAAAGTTAAACTGATTGAAAGTCCCAATAATTCTGCCGAAATCCACTGTCGTGGTTCGGTTCAAACTCCCCGACAACTTCTAGAAAAAACCTTGACAGCCGTTTAATTGCCTGTTAGTTAAGGTGATTAGGGTGAGCCATGCTCACCCTGATAGATTTAATCAAACCCTAGTTAAACACTTCTCGCCATCCTCGCTTTCCTTTGCCTTGGCGTAAGGGAGAGGCTAAATCGACAATTTTCTCGAGCAGTTTCGGGGCAAATTTTTGGCACCAAAGAGCTAGATGACTTTGCCAACCGACGACAATTTCCGTTTTTTCCCTATTTAACCCGGTAATTAGAGTCTGGGCGACTTCTTCGGCGCTCATCGGTTTTAACCATCGAAATAACTGCAATTCTCGCACCATATCCGTATCGGTTAAAGAGGGTAAGAGGGTGACAACTTTGATGTTGTGTTCCCGTAATTCTGACCTGAGAGCTTGACTAAAACCCAAAATTGCAAATTTGGTGGCCGAGTAGGTAGCGAAGCTAGGAGCGGCAATTTTACCCATCATGCTGGAAACATTGACGATGGTTCCCTGTCCCCGAATTGCCATCCGGCGGGCAATTAAGCGAGTAACCGTGTACAGGGCCATCAGATTTAAAGATATTTCTGCTTGCACTTGCGAAAATTGCGAGCGTAGAAAGGGGGTTTGATGGGCAATACCGGCACAGTTAACGAGGATATCAATGCCACGGCATTCTTGCCAAACGCGGATAATTGAAGTGCTAACAAGGTCATTTTCGGTTAAATCTAGGGCTAAAGGTGTGGCAATGACCCCTAGGGACTC
Organism: Microcystis sp. BLCC-F209; assembly: GCF_041928595.1. Classification (NCBI taxonomy): domain Bacteria; kingdom Bacillati; phylum Cyanobacteriota; class Cyanophyceae; order Chroococcales; family Microcystaceae; genus Microcystis; species Microcystis sp. BLCC-F209. The sequence goes on along the minus strand of NZ_JBHFLL010000210.1, from coordinate 3,789 downwards.
AATTTCTTTCGCTAGTTTTTCTAATCGCTCTTGATCTCTGGCAACAATCACAATTCTGCTTAAACCTTGTCGGGCCAATTCTAAGGCGATCGCTCGTCCAATGCCCCGGGATGCCCCCGTGACTAGGGCAGTTTTTCCCTGTAATTTCATGATCAAACTCCTGTTTTAAGCAACAGTACAGAAATTTATTGGTTTTGCTTCTGAAATCTTTGATTTGTGCATCTATGCCCTACATAAGTAGTGAAGCAATCGAGGGATAGATGGATAGGTTAGGGTGCATGGGATTTTTCCTCCTTCAAAGCGCACTCTTGAACCCACGGTAACAGTTGTCTTTACAAACAGCAATCTTTTTTAACACTTTTTCCCCAAAATCACTCGATCGGATGAACGCTCAGGGTGATCCTCGAGCGGATGGAAACCCCAGGGGACTTGCAGATATAGGTATTTTAAAGAGCTTACTACCGAGGGAGATAGAAAGTCTGGCAATGGACGCGACTACTATTGGCAGTACAAGGGACTTGACATCTTCACCGCACTGAAGTAGATCTTTTGGGCAATCTCCCATCTCCTAATCCCCAACCCCAATGAATAACCCCCCCGATAGTCCATTCAATTACACAGAAGCTTTTATTGCCCTAGGCACGAGTAATTTCGATCGCTCGGTGCAGTTTTATCGTCAACTGTTGCAACAGGAACCAAACCCCTACCTTGCCGCCGTTTATGCGGAATTTAGGCTGATTAACCTTAAATTAGGTCTTTTTTGCCCTAAAGAGTCCCACAGAGAGGAATTTGGCGATTCTAGGGGCAGTGGCATGAGCATTTGTTTCGAGGTGGAGAGTCTCGAAAAAGCGATCGAGCATTGGAGCGAAATCGGCTATGGTGCTAGGGGAGAAATTAGCCAGGCTTCCCACGGTCCGGAAATCTACATCTATGATCCCGATGGTAATCGTTTAATTTTCCATCAATCCACCGCTAAAACCAATCCTTTCAGGTAGGAACCTTCCGAGTGATAGATACTGGTGGGATGGTCTGCCGGTTGGCTTAAACGTGCTAAAATTCGCACTGGGCGAGCCGATTCAATGGCGGCAGCCATGACAGCCCCCTGAAAATGTTCTTCGTTAACCACTTGGGAACAGGAAAAGGTGAAAATAATACCTTGGGGGCGAATTTTCTGGAAAGCTTGCTGATTTAATCTTTTATAAGCCATAACCGCCTGATGACGGGATTGGATACTTTTGGCAAAAGCGGGGGGATCAAGAACAATCAGATCGTAATCCTCCTGACAGTCGCGCAGAAAGTTAAAAACATCGGCGCTGTAGGATTGATGGGGAACTTGACTGAGATTATTCAGGGCGATATTTTTTTCGGTAAGAGCGATCGCACCGTGGGAACTATCAACGGAATGGACTAGGGCAGCCCCCGCTTGCATAGCATAGACGGAAAAGCCGCCAGAGTAACAAAAAGTGTTTAAAACCCGTTTATTCTGGCAATATTGAGATAAAAATGCTCTATTTTCCCTTTGATCAAGGAAAAATCCCGTTTTTTGTCCCTTTTCCCAATCAACAATAAAGCGATGGCCTGATTCTAACACCTCATCGCCAGTTTTTTGACCAAATAAGTATTTATTCTCGGAAGTATGGGCGCTTTTCGCCAAAACTGCGGCACTTTTATCGTAAACTGCCCGTAAATTGTCAGCGTAGATAGTTTTCAGACAATCGACAATCAGATCGAGACGTTGGTATAAAGCTAGGGAATAAGCTTGAATAACCGCCGTGCCATTGTACCAATCGACGATTAAACTGGGTAAACCGTCTCCTTCAGCGTTAATTAAGCGATAACAGTTAGTTTTCGGGTTATCGACTAAACCGATTTGTTGCCGCAGCTGATAGGCATTCTGGAATTTTTCGAGAAATAATTGAGCAATATCGCTGACTTTTGGGAAAGAAAGAATTTTAACGGCAATATTGCTGGGATTATACAGTCCAGTGGCTAGATATTCGCCTCGATCACTATAAACCTCTACGATAGCACCCTCTTTGACTTCCCCCTCCATCTCTTTAATCGCCCCGGAAAATATCCAAGGATGGAATCGTTTAACAGCATCAATTTTATGGTTTCTCAGGATAATTTTCGCTAAATCTGGCATGGATAAAGAATCAGGGTTGATAGCTGACGGCTACTAGATAATTCTATTATCCCCTGCCAGCAGCACAAAACCATGGTTTGTCATCCCTCGATCGAGTGGCATCAAAGCAAGTCCCCACAATCGAGGGATAATCAGAGAGAATTCTCGCCTATAATAAGTTAGATTTTAGCGATATTCCCTCGACAAATGCCAAGAAAAAGTGATGCTGCCGGTGGTTTAAGTTTATGGTTTCAGCGTTTGGGGGCTGCCGGTTTGTTAGCGGGACAAGCTTTTTTACATATTCTTAATGGCAAAATCCACCGACGTAATACCCTGGAACAAATGAGTATTGTTGGGCCAGAATCCTTGACCATTGCCCTAATTACTGCTGCTTTTGTGGGTATGGTTTTCACTATTCAGGTAGCCAGAGAATTTATTTTTTTTGGGGCGGGTAGTTTTGTTGGGGGAGTCCTTTCCTTGGCTTTAACGAGAGAATTAGCCCCGGTTTTAACCGCAGTGGTGGTGGCGGGAAGAGTTGGCTCGGCTTTTGCCGCCGAAATTGGTACAATGCGAGTCACAGAACAAATTGACGCTTTATATATTTTAAAAACCGATCCGATCGATTATTTGGTCATTCCCCGGGTGATTGCCTGTAGTTTAATGTTACCCCTGCTCACTATTATCTCTTTAGTCACAGGGCTACTGGGGGGTTTATTTATTTCTGATAGTCTTTACGGTATTTCCTATTCCCTATTCTTACAATCAGCCCAAAATTTTCTGGAAACATGGGATTTAATTAGTTCTATGTTAAAGTCCCTAATTTTTGGGGTTTTAATTGCCATTATCGGCTGCAGTTGGGGTTTAACCACCACCGGCGGTGCTAAAGGAGTTGGTCAATCTACTACCACGGCTGTGGTAACTTCTTTATTAGCGATTTTTGTGGCTAATTTTTTCCTCTCTTGGCTGATGTTTCAAGGAACCGGTAATGTGGAGCTAGGCTAAGACAGTGATCAGTAATCAGCTTCTAAAGCCAAGAGGCAACAGGCAACAGTAAACAGTGCCAAGAAAACGGCAATTTTCTACTTAATACCGCTCACTAAAAACTCAAATCTGAGCGGCTCCATCTCAATTTTGTCGAAAGATATAGGGCTTGCTGAATCATGGTAAAACTCTTTTAAAATGGCTCTTCCGTTACTCTTTATGCTCAATCAACATACAAGATGCCAAGACAACCTACTTCTAACCCAAATAGCCTCTTTGTTTTATTAGTTTAAGTTTATTGTTGATCGAAAAAATCAGGTCTAAAACCTCGCCTTAAGGCGAAAAGTTTTTGGAGCGGGGCATAAATCCCCGTTACAAAAACGGCCTCCGTTCCGACCTCGGCGTGAGACTTCGGACGTTCGGCGAGCTCAGTCGAGCCCCGAACGGAGACAGGAGACGGGAGACGGGAGACGGGATACAGCTATTAGGGATCGGATTTGAGTTTTCAGTTCACTGTTTCCTCACATCAGAAGTCTGACGGGGTAAGCTAAGACGCATTTAAAGTGCTTATTCTTAAGATTAGCCGAATCTCCCTCAATCCCTTTACTGTTGCCTCTTGCAAGAGTGCCTCTTGCCTCGTCTCAACAAGCAATTTAAATTACGAACAGCTTAGTGGCTTAGAT
>NZ_JBHFLL010000021.1:0-50058 GCF_041928595.1 Microcystis sp. BLCC-F209 | reverse complement strand
GGTTAACAATTTGTAATATTCCTTGTTGACACCCTTACTGACAAAGAAAAAACTGAAATCAAGTCAGGATAAGGGTTGGAGTGCTTACTGCAAAAATTGTTAAGAAAGATCCCTATAAGGGATAGCTTGATAAGGGGGGTGCCGATAGGCGGGGGGATCTACCCTTGATAAGGGGGGTGCCGATAGGCGGGGGGATCTACCTTAGCAATGACAATCCTCAAAGGGAAAATTTAGCGATCATGATTACCTGTCCTCGTTGTCAGCACAAGGTCGATAGTCAAGCCTTACAATGTCCCTACTGTGCTAATATTTTCAAGGCCTATGGTCATCCCGGTATGACCCTACATCAAGCCGTCACGGGTGAGTTTTTATGTGAAACCTGTCTTTATCATGGCGATGATAGCTGTAATTTTCCCCAACGTCCCTACGCTACCAGTTGCACTTTATACAAAAATAGCCAAATAGTAGCCGAAAAAATTCCTCCTCTCCCGCTGCCTAGGATGTTGAAAAATTGGTGTCTCAGAAATAAGGGATTATTGCTATTATTAACCCTGATTTTGGCCAGTATTGCTTTGGCTTTTATAAACTCACGTCGTTAATTTTTTTGCTGGCGATCAAGCCTTGATATAGGTCTAGATCGAACCAGAAAGTTGTGCCAATTCCCACTTCACTAATCAGATTAATTTGACTATAGTGTTTTTCAATAATATTTTTAACTATCGATAATCCTAATCCCGTCCCTTCTAGGGTATGAACGCGATTTTCTACCCGATAGAAGCGATCGAATATGGCACTTTGATCCTCGGCATCGATGCCAATACCAGTATCGGATACTTCTACGCGAATTTTGAGAGTTTCTTGGGGATTATCTCTGCTTATTTTATAGGCACGGATCACCACTTTACCGCCGGCAGGAGTAAATTTTAGGGAGTTACCAACTAGATTAGTTAATACCTGTAAGAGTAGATCATAATGGCCTAAAATTGGTAGTAAATTGGCTTCAATTTCCGAGCTTAATTCTAGTCCTTTATCCCTAGCATTGAGTTGATAGGTTCTTAGGGTTTGTTCGATTAATTGTCCGATATCGAGCGCATCTAAGTTATAGTTACGCGAGGATTCTAACCGAGAAAGATCGAGAACATCATTAACTAAACGAGTTAAGCGATCGGTTTCATGATTCGCGGTTTCTAAAAACTCTCTTTTTTCTGTATCGCTGAGATCCTCACCAAATTCTGTCAGGGTTTCAATAAAAGATTTGATGTTAAATAAAGGTGTTCTTAACTCATGGGAAACATTGCTAATAAATTGACTTTTTGCCTCATTTAATTCTGTTTCTCTGGTGATATCCTGTAGCGTCATGGCAATTCCCCGGACATTCTCCCGATACTGATCGAATACCTGAGTTAACAAAATGCGAATTGTGCAGGGTTTCGGGTAAGTTAAAGATAATCTAAATTCCGCTGGGGCATAGTTATTATTTTCCTGATTAATAACAGCATTTTTCTGATTTTGATTAGCGGTTTCTTCATTCTGGAGTGGTTCTCCCGCCGCAATTTGATAGAGGGGTTTAGTTAGTTTAACTGTTAATTCCGAGGGAAAAAGATGTAAAACATTTTTACCGATAATTTCCCGATCTTCCCAGCCAAATATTTCCCGAGCTGCTGGATTAATTAATAATAATTGAAAGTTAGTATCTAAGAGAATTGCTCCATCAGCAATAGTGGACATTAACGTATCTAGTTTCGCTTTTTCGGCGGTCATTTCTTCGATATTTTGTTCCTCGTATCGCTCCAATTTTTCCGCCATTTCATTAAAACTGAGAATTAATTCCCCTAACTCTCCTCCCAGGGGTAAATCAACGCGCTGCTTAAAATTTCCCGCTGCAATATTTTTTACCCCGACTAATAACTCCTTGATCGGTTTGGTGATAGTCAAAGCATTAAAAACTGCCCCGAGAATCACCATAGCCCAAATCGAGACAAAAACGGCAATAGTAACATCACGGGTTAGATTAGAAGAAGCCACCACAATAGCGTTAGGATTGATCCCGATCGCTAACACTCCCAAATATTTGCCTTCATGATTTAAGGGAACAAAGACATCGGTGACTTCACCGTCGGGGGTTTTATGCTGACGGATGAGGGGAGTTTCCCCATTTTCGCCATAATTTTCTGGTAATTGAATGCGACGCTCGATCGTCAGGGAGTTCTTAACTTCGGCGGTAGAATAGGGAATACCGAAAAATATTTCACCCTCCTCGTTAGCGTAGATTAAATAACGAACACTGGAGGTACTACTATAAAAACGGGCTGAAAAACGGGCTAAATCGGTTAAATTGTCCTCAGCAATGAGGGGGGAGACATTAGCGGCTAATAACAGCCCTAAATCCCGGCCAAAACGGGTATCATTGAGACGCACATCCTGCTGGATCGTGTTAACCGCCCAAAAGGTTAAACCACTCATCAACAAAGAAACGGCTAAAGTAGCCGCAGCCATTAATTTAGTTTGGAGGGTGAATTCGGACCACCAACGGGCGATCGCTTTTCGGAGAATGGGCAGAAAATTAAACACGGTTAGGCAGCATTAATCTGTATTCTTGACGACTCTATCGCTCAAATCGCGGGTTAACACGATCATCTTAACTCATTATTAAGCTGGTAGCCGTTAAACCGGCACTAATCAAAGCCTAAGTCTCCGAGAAAGTTAAGAAATGCCCAAAAGCGCCAATAGTTCTAATTTTAGCCACCCCCGGTACTTCTGTGGTGTAAATACTGAACACACCTAAATTTTGCCGTTGACTAGAGGTTTCGATCGCTGGTTTTAAGATTTGATTTTTGATCACATTTCTGGCTGCCACTGGCAAGGAATCGATCGAGTCACAGAGACTGATTTTCTCGCAAGCAATTTTGTCGGCATGAGCGAGGAGTTTTTCGGCGGCGTATTCGCTGTAAAGTTCTTGGGGGGGATTGGTAAATCCCATAATCCCCGCTATTACCCCCAGGGCGATCGCTCCCTTGAAGAAATTACCCCCCATAGCTACTTAGCTCCTTGATTTTGTCTTCTCACTCTAATTTTGACAAGACATTTTCGATCCGGCTAGGGGGCAGTGTTAATTTCTTAAACCAATACCGGGTGCATAGCACTCTAGTACATTTCCTGTGAGACTGCAGCTAATTAACAGATAATCACAGTGAGAACAGGCGGTGCTAACGAGATGGTGTTCTAAAATATGCTGTCTTTCGGCAAAATTTCCACAATTAGGACAGCGCACTTGTTGCAGGGTGATCATAGCAAACCTCATTAATTAGTTATCTTCTGTATATCAAGCTAGTTTTTCTTGATCCCAATCGGTTTAAGTCTATTTTTTCCTTGATCCCCATTATGAACTCGATCATCTGATCTTGCTAGTAATTTTTACTAAACTTTGCAATTTTTCTGGAAAATTTTAATAATTTCTTTCTGGTGTTTTTTACCTTGATCGGATAGGTATCGGTAATTTTGGGGAAGAGAAAACCAGAAAGTGAACTATTGATCCCTTACTGCTATAATTACGGCTGAGATTATTGATTATCCTATGAAGTACGCTCTGGTTCACGAGTGGTTAACCCCAAAGGCGACGGGGGGATCGGAATTAGTGGTTAGGGAGATTTTACAATGTCTAGAGGCGGATTTATACGCTTTGATCGATTTTGAGTCCACTAATCCCGATAGTTATCTCTATGGTCGCTCGATCGGGACAACTTTTCTGCAAAATTTCCCGAAAGCGAGAAATGGCGTACAAAAATACTTACCTTTTCTTCCCCTAGCGATCGAGCAGTTAAATTTAGAGGATTATGATATGATTTTATCCTCCTCCCATTGTGTGGCTAAAGGGGTGTTAATTCGACCGGATCAGGTGCACATTTGTTATTGTCACACTCCGATGCGTTATGCTTGGGATTTAACTTTTGACTATCTGGCTAATAGTAAGTTAGGACAGGGATTACCCGGTATTTTCACCCGTTATCTTTTGCATGGTTTGCGTCAGTGGGATGTGATTTCTGCTAATCGTGTGGACTATTTTCTGGCTAATTCCCACCACACCGCTAGACGAATTTGGCGCTGTTATCGACGGGAGGCAAAAGTTATTTATCCTCCCGTACAAATTGAGCGTTTTCCCTACCAAGAGAAAAAAGAAGATTTTTATTTAGTAGTCTCTCGTTTGGTTAGTTATAAAAAAGTCCCTTTAATTGTGGAGGCATTTAATCAATTGGGATTACCCCTAGTGGTTATTGGAGATGGTCCCCAGATGGCTTTAATCCGACATTTAGCAAGGGATAACATTCAGATTTTAGGGGCAGTGTCCGATCGAATGGTAGCAGAATATATGTCGAAAGCAAAAGCGTTTATTTATGCTGCTTGTGAGGATTTTGGTATTGCTTTAGTGGAAGCGCAAGCTTGTGGTACTCCCGTGATTGCATTTGCTGCCGGAGGTGCTTTAGAAACCGTGCGAGATCTGCGGGAAAATTCTCCCCAGGGAACAGGATTACTTTTTGGGGAACAAAATCCCCAATCTTTGGTAGAAGCAGTTAAATATTTTGTTGATCACGCTGATAAAATTGCTCCAGAAAATTGTCGGCAACAGGCTAATAGATTTACTCCTGAAATCTTTCAAAGTAACTATAGTTTATTTGTCGAGGAACATTCAATCTCTAAAATTTATTGCTAAATTTAATGATAGCCTTTATCTTAAGGGAGAGCTAGGAGGTTTTCGTTTTAGGGAGTCAGTCATCGGTCGTCGATAACAAATTAGGCTACAATTTATTTTGATGAGAAACGTTGTATTTCCTCAATGGTGGGAGTGCATCACCTGCGCTCAAAATGTAATAATATTATGGATATTTCTCGAAAGTAGATATCTAGCCAACGCTGATAGCTTACCGTGGTGATTGTGATGACAGAAAAGCGAGGATTATAGCCGTGCCTTGGAATCGAGTTAATCAATGGGTAGAAAGACGCTCTTTAGTGGCCTTAGAATCAGCTTATCAGAGAGCGCTGAAAATTAAAGCGATCGAAGATAAACATTTTGGGGGACAAAAAATTTCCCCGGCTGCCGTGGGAGGAAAAAGTGTTTATGATTACTTTCAAAGTACCCTAGAGCGAGAATTATTACAGATACGTCTCGATTTAACTCAAGTGCGTCTGGGTAATTTTATCAATCCGCAAACTAACCCAGAAAATAATAACATCCTAGAGACTTTAAAGGCGATCGAGGATATTATCGGTAAATATCGCCTAGACTTAGGGGAATTGCTGCCCCCATTACCGAATAATCAAACCCCAAATCTGCCTAATACCAATCTCACCGATGATAAACCCAGGGATAAAGATAACCAGATAATTTCTCCTGCAACTGGTAATAAATTTTTTAACTTCCAGCAAGAATTAACCCCCGAATACGAACAAACCGTTATTAAACAACTCCGTACCTTGCGACAACAGCAACGGATTGCTATTCGTTTTATCCTGATTATTATTTTAGTTCCTCTCTTGGTGCAGGTTATTAGTAGGAACTTTATTTTTAGCCCTGTTTTAAACTATTTTGGTGTGGATAGAGCGAAAATATCAGAAGTTTATATTTCTCAAGAAATTGGCGAAAAATATCTCAGGGAATTTGCTAGACTTCAAGAAATTGAAGAAATCAAGCACGTCTTAGGAGTAGCAAAAGTAGGGAATGAATCAGAAGAAACCTTTCGGGAACAGGTGCAAGAATTATTCAGAGAAGCTGGTTATGAAAGTCAAGATGGTTGGAAAAACTTACTATCGGATCTCACGGGATTAATAGCCTTTATTTCGATCTTAATTTTTGGTCGTCAACAATTGGCAATTACGCGAGCTTATGTTAGTCGTTATTTTCTCAGCTTAAATGATATCACCAAAGCCTTTATTTTTATTCTCTTTACCGATATATTTGTCGGGTTTCACTCGGCGGAGGGTTGGACGGTAATCTTAGAAACTTTGTTCCGGCACTTTGGTTGGCGCGAGAATATTACATTCATTAGCTTGTTTGTGGCCACTGTTCCCGTTATCCTAGATACCATCTTTAAACTATTAATATTTAATTATCTGACTCGTAAATCTCCCACCGCCGCAACTATCCTAGAAAAGATGAACCAGTAACGCCCTATGATCCTCAGTATTGCCGATACTTTCATTAAAAGACCCGTTCTGACCACAGTTTGCTCGATTTTAATCGTTTTGATCGGAGCGATCGCTGTTCCCTTTTTACCCCTAGAAAAACTGCCCCAGTTGGCATTTATTCAGGTAGCGGTAAATGCCAACTATTTGGGAACCGATGCCAAAACCGTACAGGATAACGTTACCACGGTACTCGATCGCCAGATTAACGGGACAGAACAGATTGTTTATATGCAGTCCCAGAGTACCAACACCGGACAAAGTACGGTGAATGTCTTTTTCCCGGTGGAAATGGATCGTAACATTGCCCAAGTCTTGGTACAAAACCGTGTCAGTACCGCGGCCGCCAGTTTACCGGAAGAAGTGAACCGGCAGGGGGTGACAACTAATACCCAATCCCCCAGCGTTACCCTTGCCTACGGGATTTCCGCCAAACCGGACGAAAAGGGCAATTATCCCTACGATACGGTCTTTTTAAGTAACTTTGTCGATCGGGTCATCGATGCCGAGATTCGCCGGATCGAGGGTGTTGGTAGTACGACCATCATCGGGGAGAGGGAATACGCCCTGCGTTTTTGGCTTAATCCCGATGCTTTAGCCGCTAGGGGTGTATCGGCGGAACAAGTAGTACAGGCAATCCGAGAACAGAATATTCAGGTGGGTGCGGGGACAATTGGCGGTGATCCCAGTCCCGATGATCAGCAATTCCAGATCGCGATTCGCGCCGTTGGTAGGGTGGCCACCGGGGAGGAAGCAGAAAATATCGTCGTCAAAGTCGGGGAAAATGGCGATTTAATCCGAATTAAAGACGTGGGACGCGCAGAAATCGGAGCGGAAAACTACAGTACCGCCGCCTATTTCGACAAATCCCCCGCCGTCGTCTATATCGTCTATCAGTTGCCCGGTTCCAACGCTTGGAATACTGCCAAACTGGTAAAAGAAAAAATGGCGGAACTAGAACCGAGTTTTCCCCCGGGGTTAAATATCGCCATTACCCTCGATAATACCGCCTTTGTCGCCGCTTCCCTGGAAGAAGCCGTTGGCACTTTGGTGGAGGCGATTTTACTGGTTATTCTCGTCATTTTTATCTTCCTTCAGGATTGGCGCACCACGATCATTCCGGCGATCGCTATTCCCGTATCTTTGATCGGAACCATGGCCGTCGCCCTGGCTTTAGGCTATTCTCTCAATAACCTCTCCTTGTTTGCCGTCATTCTGGCCACCGGTTTAGTGGTGGACGACGGCATCGTGATCGTAGAAGCGGTATCGGAAAAATTACGGCAGGGAATGCGGCCATTGCAAGCTGCCCTCGATGCCATGGGCGAGTTAACCTCGGCGGTGATCGCTAGTTCTCTTGTACTACTAGCGGTTTTTATTCCCGTCACCTTCTTCCCCGGTACGGTGGGGATCGTTTATCGACAATTTGCCGTCATCATCTCCGCTTCAATTATCATCTCCACCTTTAACGCCCTCAGTTTTTCCCCCACCATGTCGGCGATTATCATGAAAGCGCCCCAACGCACCCGCGGACCCTTGGGACTGTTTTTCGAGGGCTTTAATCGGGGTTTCAACGCAGTTAAAGAAGGTTATCGACGCTCGATCGAATTTCTGATCCGAGTTCGCTTTCTGGTTTTACCCTTCTTTATCGCCGCCCTCTTTCTCACAGCTTGGAGTTACAACACCACTCCCCAGGGTTTTATCCCCGAAGAAGACCAAGGTTATGCCTTCGTTTTGGTGCAAGCACCCCCCGGGGTTTCCCTGCGCTACACCGACCAGGTTATCCGTCAGATTAACGAAGAAATTCTCGACGGTATCGAAGAAATCGAACACTTTGTCGGTATGGCGGGCTTTAGTTTTGCCGGAAGTGGTAGCAACCAAGGACTATTTTTTGTCAAGTTAAAAGAATGGTCGGAACGGCCCGGGGAAGATAAGTCAGTTTTCGGGGTTCTGCGGAAAATTAACCAACAATTAGCCACTAAAGTCCCAGATGCTCGCGCTTTCGCCGTTAATGCGCCCCCCGTGGATGGATTAAGTTCTACTGGCGGTTTCGAGTTATTTATCCAAAACCGCGCTTCTTTTCCCATGGACGCTTTGATTGCCAACGCTAATAACGTCATGGCCGAGGCCCGAACAAGACCGGAATTATCGGGAATTTTCACCCAATTTACCACCGACACGCCGATGCTGGAACTTTCCATCAATCGCAACCAGCTACAGGCCCAAAACGTCGATATGCAGGCCGTTTTCGGTACCCTGCAAACCTATCTCGGTTCCAACTTCGTTAACCAATTCGTCTTAGGCGATCGCTTGTATCGAGTCTTTGCCCAAGCAGAAGCGGATTATCGTTCTAATCCCGAAGATATTAACCGTCTTTACGTCCGTTCCCGTACCGGGGCCAATATTCCCCTATCGGGTTTGGTTAGCGTCAAACGCTTCACCTATCCACCGATTATCACTAACTTTAACCTCTATCCCTCGATTAACGTTCAGGGTAGTCCCGCCCCCGGTTTTAGCACGGGACAGGCGATCGCAGTGATGGAAGATGTTTGTCGGAAAGTCCTGCAGCCCGGTTTCGGTTACGCTTGGACGGGTACGGCTTTCCAAGAAAAAACTTCCGCCGGGGCTGCCCCAATTATCTTCGGATTAGCCTTTATCGTGGTTTTCCTCGTCCTTGCAGCCCAGTACGAAAGCTATATCGACCCGATTATCATCATGATTACGGTTCCCCTAGCGATCCTAGGTGCCATGGGGGCCTTACTGTTGCGGGCGAATTTCCTACAAGTGGGTAGTCTCTTCCCGACGGTGAATAATAATATCTATGCTCAGGTGGCTTTGGTCATGTTGATCGGTTTAGCGGCTAAAAATGCGATTTTAATCGTGGAATTCGCTAACCAGTCCCGTACTTTGGGTTTAAGTATTCCCGATGCGGCAGCCCGGGCCTCGACGGAACGCTTAAGACCGATTCTGATGACGGCTATTTCCGGTTTAGTCGGTTTCTTGCCCTTGGTTATCGCTTCCGGTGCCGGGGCGATGAGTCGTTGGTCCCTGGGAACTGCAATCCTAGGCGGTTATCTGATTTCCACGGTGTTGAGTTTATTTCTCGTCCCGGTGTTGTATGTGCTGATCAAACAGTTCGAGGCCCGATTCCTCTCCTCGAAACCCCCGAAAAGTGGCGGTTCTGGCAATAGTAAAACTCCTTCTCTCGGTGGCGAAAGAAATACATCAGAAACCCCCATAGAAGAAGGGGTCATTTCCTCTTTGAAAATCTCTCCTCAGTCCCCGAATGACTAGGGTGTTAGGAGACTTTTTCAGTGATCATTAATCAGTAATCAGTAAACAGTAATCACTGAAAAGAAAAAAGAAAGCCCCGCAATTGCCACTTAATACTGATAACTGATAACTGATAACTGATAACTGATAACTGATAACTGATAACTGATAACTGATAACTGAAAATAATGAGTCTAGAATCTACTGCTAACGAGGCGATCGCTCATAATTTAGAGCAATTCCTGCTAGTTTTGACCATTTCCTTGAGTGTCGCCACTTTATCGAGAACCGTTGCCTTCCTCCGCAAAATTCCCTACACCCTGCTGTTAGTTATTGTCGGTATGGGTTTAGCTTTTTTAGATTTGCGTCTAGTTAATCTTTCCCCGGAATTAATTCTGGAAATTTTTCTGCCTCCCCTCCTTTTTGAAGCCGCTTGGAATATTCCTTGGGCTAAATTAAAGGAATATTGGGTTACTATCGTCCTTTTTGCCGTTATCGGGGTGATTATCTCCGTTTTGGGAGTCGCCTATCCCCTACATATTTTTGCCAATTTACCCCTATCGATCGCTTTTCTGTTGGGTGCTGCCCTAGCTGCCACCGATCCCGTCTCTGTGATTGCCCTATTTAAAGAATTGGGGGCCAGTAAAAAACTGACGATCCTGATGGAAGGGGAAAGTCTCTTTAATGATGGGGTCGCTGTGGTGGCTTTTGTCCTCTTGGTGGGGATTCCCTTGGGAGTCGATACCTTTTCCGTCCCCGTGACGATCGCTCGTTTCTGCACCTTTGTGGGGATTGGCATCGGTGTGGGTTGCGTGATCGGTTTCGGCATTTCCTACCTTACCCAACGCTTCGATCTGCCTTTTGTGGAACAGTCTCTCACCCTAGTTTCTGCCTATGGAACCTATCTCGTCACGGAAAAATTAGGCGGATCCGGTGTGATTGGGGTGGTAATTGTCGGGATTATTCTCGGTAATCTCGGTTCGCGCATTGGTATGAGTCCCCGCACGCGCCTGGTAGTTAGCGAATTTTGGGAATTTATCGCCTTTTTTGTCAATTCCATCATCTTTTTACTGATCGGTGATCAAACTCGTTTTGAGAGTCTCGGCAGTCACTTAACCGGGATTTTAATAGCGATCGCCGCTATGGTGGTTTCCCGTCTGTTCTCAATTTTTGGACTAGGGGGAATTAGTAACCTAATTACGGGTAATAGGATCAGTTTCAAGGAAAGAACGGTGTTATGGTGGGGAGGATTGCGCGGTTCGGTTTCGATCGCCCTAGCGTTAAGTGTTCCTACCTCTATCCCCTACCGTCAAGAAATTATTGACGTGGTTTTTGGGGTGGTTTTATTTACTTTATTGGTGCAAGGATTATCTATACAATGGCTGTTAAATGCCCTCAATCTTATTGGTGATCAACCGATTCGGAGCGAATATTCGGCCTTAATTGCTCGTCAGATTGCTTTAACTAGGGTGTCTAATTATCTGCAACAACCAGAACGTTTTCCCGATATCGATCCCGAATTTTATCGCGACAAAAAAACTCTGGTGGAAGGACAATTAAAGTCCTTGGGCGATCAGTTGCAAAAATTACTACAGGAAAACCCACAATTAAAAGACGTGGTGGCCGAACAATTTCAAGATACTTTACTTGATATCGAAGCTAATACCTACGCAGAACTAATTCGAGCCGGTCGTTTAAATGAAAATCTCGTTCCCCTTTTAGTCGAGGTAGAAAAAGAAAAAGAGATGGTTTAATCATAGATTTCTGGCAAAAATCCAAAATCTTCGGATATCTTATTCTTTGTGTGATGAGTTTAACTCACATAGGCTCGATCGATCTTTGTGTCCTCTGTGTCTCTGTGGTTCCTTCCACTCCCTCGCCAGCAGGACTGTATCTTAGAATACATTTTACCCACCAAATCCAAAAGAGCCGATATTTTGACTCGATAGCTGCTCGATAACTTAATTTTGCAGAGCAAGTCATGGAAAATCAAAGAATTTTTGCTAAAAATTGCTGAGTTCGATCGGATTGAGGATTATTAAAAAATTCTGCTGGGGGGGCAATTTCCAAAATTAAACCCTGATCCATAAATACCACTCGATCGGCCACTTCTCGCGCAAATCCTACCTCGTGGGTGACACAAACCATGGTCATCCCCGATTTGGCTAAACTTTGCATCGTTTCCAAGACTTCTCGCACCATTTCTGGGTCTAAAGCTGAGGTGGGTTCATCGAATAACATCACCTTCGGCTGCATGGCCAAAGCGCGAACGATCGCCACCCGCTGCTGTTGTCCTCCCGATAACTGAGGGGGATATTTAAGCGCTTGTTCGAGAATACCAACTTTTTCGAGGAGTTTTCTCGCTATTTCCTCCGCTTGCGCTTTTTTCCAACCGCGCACCCACATCGGCCCGAGGGTGACATTATCTAATACCGTCAGATGGGGAAATAGGTTAAATTGTTGAAAAACCATGCCAACTTCCTGACGGATTGCCTCGATATTTTTGAGGTTGTGGGACACAGTTATTCCGTCAATAATAATGCGGCCTTTTTGATAGGATTCTAACCCGTTAAAAGTGCGGATAAAGGTGGATTTTCCCGAACCAGACGGACCCATAATCACGACCACTTCCTGTTTATTCACAGTGAGATTGACTCCCCGCAAAGCATGAAAGCGGTTATCATACCATTTTTCCACAGCTTCGGCAATTATAATCGGTTCACTGTTGTGAGAGTCCATATTTTTGAGAGTTTATTGATTATCTGTATCGGGAAACCACTGTTTCTCAAGAATTTGTGTCAGAGAGTAGGGACAAATTATCGGTAAATTTTTTAATCCTGTCTTTTTTTCGGCAATTAAGCGGGCATTTTCATAGATATTCTCTAACTCTAGTTCTAGAAATTTGCTTAAATTGGTGGTGAGCTTATCTTCTAATTGTACTCGAACAGGGATAATCTCTGCCGCCCAATGATTACTATTTCTTTCTTTTTCTGTTGTCCAAAATTGATAAATTAGGAGATGGATTATTATTTGTAAACTTAAACTTTTAACAGCAGTTTTTTCGCTTCGTCCCAAAGCTGCCAACTCCTCGATTAAATGTTCGTAATCTACCCGATCGAACTGACGATTTTTTAATAACTCGATCGTCTCGCTTAACCAGCGATCATACTCCCGTTCATAAAGCTGTTCTAAAGCAAGCATTATCTTTGATCAAATGGCGACATAAGAAAAATAACCCGTTCCTAGAAATGATAGCACAAAATATCCGGATGGCACTGGATTAGTGTAAATATTTGTGAATCAATGATGATGACAGTAAAAAATGCTTGACCCTGATGTAAAAAAAAGGTTAAATTATGGTTAGGCTGAGAACCCACACATCCTAGATAATGAGGCTATCATGGAAATCGATAAACTCAAAGAAATTGCTCAAAAAGTTGAAACCTCTCGTTCTCAAATCCAAAACGAACAGGCAACCAAAACAGCTTTTATTATGCCTTTTTTGCAAGCATGGGGTTACGATGTGTTCAATCCCATGGAAGTTCACCCCGAATATAGTGCCGATTTAACTGGATTAAAAGGAGAAAAAGTAGATTATGCTATTTGTTTGGACAATCAACCGATTATTTTGATGGAATGTAAAAGCTGTCATCAAAATCTTGAGCATCCTAAACATAGTTCCCAACTGCATCGATATTTTAATGCAACTGGAGCTAACTTTGGAGTTTTAACTAATGGGATTATCTATCGGTTTTATACGGATATCGTCAAGGATAATATCATGGACAATAAGCCATTTTTTGAGTTTAACATTCTCGACTTTGACGACTCTTCTGTTAACGAATTAAAACGTTTTTCTAAATCTAGCACTAGCACATCTGACTTCAATTCTGGCAAAATAAAAGAGGCTGCTCGCAATTTATTGTACACCAAAGAAGTTAAAAAAGTGATTGCCCAGCAATTAAATGATCCTTCCCCCGAATTTGTTAAGTTTTTTGTTAGTCATGTGTATTCTGGAGTGAGAACTGCATTGGTTGTTGAAAAATTCACAGAAATTATTAAGCATTCTCTCAAAGAGTATATCAATGATATCATCAAAAAAACTGGACAAAATCCTCCTGATACACCAGCAGAAGATACTCCACCAGAAGAAACAGAGGAACCTGAAATTAATCCCGAAAAACTGGAAGTATTTTACATTATTAAATCAATTCTACGGGAAGAAATCAATACCGCACGGATTCAATACAAAGACACTAGAAGTTATTTTGGTATCAACTTAGATGGAAAACCAACTAAAACAGTCTGTCGTCTGTGCTTCAATGAAAAAACTGGCAAGAAATCAATCAGTATTCCCGATAACTTTGAAACTGGTAAAAAAGCAACCACGAATATAGACAGTCTTGATGAAATTTATGGAGTCGCTGAATTTCTGAAATCTCGCATCCGCTATCTGACTCAAGATACTTAGAGAAGCAGGTGAGAAAAAACATAAAGTATCTAAAATAATTATTCCTTATCCCTTTAATGACCGATAGGGGTTTTCAATGATATAATTTTTAGTAATCGCTAACTATGCAAAATTTTATCTAGGGATAGAAAGTTACGGTTAAGTAAGTGGTCATGAAAAGGAGACAGGAGATAGAACATTATAATAAAAGTTTTCTCTCCAGTTAAGGTCAAAAAATTCTAGCTGGGAGTTATCTAAGTGTGATCAAGCTTGACACAGTCAAATTAAGGTGTTACCATATTGGGCATGATTTGTGCAGATGTTAAAATTTTTGTTTTGCGGTAGTCTATGAATTTAACAAGTTTACCAATGTCTCTTGATGAGGTGCCTTTACCTAGTTCTTTGCCGCCAGTTATTTTAACAGTTTTTACTCGTTCCGACCTACTCAAGGAAGTTTTAAGTATCTTCTGGTTTCTGTGTGGAAACGAGGTTTATACTGATAGTTTCTTCCACAAAATAGTCCTAAAAGTATTGCCCAGTAAGCATTTAACCTTACATAAGCAAAAATTATCACACAAAGTCGAGAAGATCCGTTTTAAAGGGTTTAACCCAACAGATTCTATCTGCGTCGCCTAGAATTTGTGAAGCTATTTATGGCTCACTCCCCCTTTAGTTTGAAAAGAGCTCGCCGTCGCCTAGGTTTATAGTTTAGTAGATACTTAATAGAAAATATGAATAGCTCTAGAAAATTTCTGATTTGTAAAGGTTCCTCTGGCATGGGAAACCGAATTCTGGCCGCCTGTGGTGCAATAATCTATAGTGAAATTAGTAATCGCCAGTTAGTTATTGATTGGCGGGATAATACTTATTGTCATGACGATATCAACTCCTTCCCTCTATTTTTTAACTGTCCAAAGACCGTTTCAGTAGAATCTATACCTGATACCAAGTCTGTCTATCCTGAGATATGGATTGATAAGTTAGATCAATCTTTTGGTGGACTAAGAAAAGATTTAAGGATTTCGGATCAATCTATGTCGGTTGAATTATCTAGAACAAATTATGAGAGTGAGATTCTGGTTTTCTGTGCCTATACTCATAAAATCAACCAGATGAGACAACTCTTTCATGGGAAGTTCGATTACTTGGCAAAAATGGATGATCGTACTATTATCAAACAGGTATTAAACTCTCATCTAAGCCTGAAACCTGAAATTGTTCAGTCTATCGAAGATTTCCGATCATCTTACTTTGGAGTGAATACCCTAGGCGTTCATGTTAGATATACAGACATGAAGATTCCTTTAGATAAGCTAATTACTAATACTAAAAAAATCAACAAAAACAATAAATTTAACAGCATTTTCTTGGCGACAGATTCTCAAGAAGTTGTTGAAAAATTTCAAGAGGAGTTCCCAAATATTATCACCACACCAAAATGGTTTCCACCATCGGGAGAAAGAATGCACCAGAACTGGGATCAATGTCCTGATCGCGTTCAAAATGGCATAGAAGCATTAATGGATATGTATTTGTTAGCCAGTTGTAATGATTTGATTTTTTCTTCTCAGTCCTCCTTTGGTTTAGTGGCATCAATCCTAAGTAAAGCCAGTAAACAACATCTCCACGATGTTAATTCTTCTTCATTCATTGAAAAAGTCAAAGCGAAAATTAGAGGTATTGCAAAATAGTTTGTACGAGCAATTAACCCGAACCAACCTTAATGATGTCTATGCCATGGCAAACTTGGGGAGTTACCAACTAATGCTTAATTCTTTCAATCGCCTTTTCTCGCCTTTAGTATCTAGCGTTTTAATTACCATAATTATCTCCAGTTGTCAAGGTGCAAATGTATTAACTTCGGCGAATAATTCCCAGAGAAATCAATGGCAAAAAGTGACCGTAATCGAGGGTTTAGAGCATCCCTGGTCGATGGTTTGGCTACCTAACCGGGAAATCCTCATCACAGAGCGTCCCGGTCGTTTAAGAGTGGTTAGAGAGGGCAAATTAGAACCAAAAGCCATCGCTGGAGTTCCCGAAGTTTTTGCCGTCGGACAAGGAGGATTGCTCGATGTGGCAATTCATCCCCAATTTGCCCAAAATCGCTGGATTTATCTAACTTATGCCCACGGAGACCAGGAGGCTAATCGTACCCGCGTCGCTCGTGCGGTTTATGATGGTACAAGTTTGCGAGATTTGCAGGTTATTTTTGAAGTTTCCCAGGCAAAAACCGGCTCTCAACACTTCGGTTCGCGGTTATTATGGCTACCGGATGGCACTTTATTGGTAGCGATTGGGGACGGGGGTAATCCTCCCCTACAATTAGCGGGAGATTTAATTAGAAAACAGTCCCAAAATCTGCAAAGTCATTTAGGTAAAATTATCCGCATCAATGACGATGGTTCTATACCGAAAGATAATCCTTTTGCGGGTTCTAAAATTTGGAGTTATGGCCATCGGAATATTCAAGGAATCAGCTTTGATCCGATGACTAGAAGAGTCTGGGCAACAGAACACGGAGCGAAAGGAGGGGATGAATTAAATTTAATTGAAAAAGGTAAAAATTATGGTTGGCCAGTGGTTTCTGCTAGTCAAGAGTACGGCACTAATACCCCGGTTTCCCGCGAAGAATCTCGACCCGGTCTGATTGATCCGAAAACAATTTGGACAACTGCGATCGCTCCTTCGGGATTGGTCTTTTATACCGGTAATCGCTTTCCTAATTGGCAGGGAAATTTATTCGCCGGTGGTTTAGTTTCCAGGGATATTCGCCGTCTGTCAGTGGATAAATCGGGTGAAATTATCAATCAAGAAGCGATTCCCATCGGTCAGAGGGTGCGGGATGTGCGTCAAAGTCCCGACGGATTTTTATACCTGCTCACCGATGAAGGTAACGGTCAATTAATTCGCCTTGAACCGCCATCTAATTTGTAAAAGTTCACAGAAATTATTATGGAAGCCCTGAAGATTTTTTAGTGAATTCTAGTATAGTTATGTTTGTACGGGAGCAAGCACTCGATTTATGAAGAAAATTTTACAGTTAGTGGGACTGGGTTGCATATTACCTATGTTCCTCGCCAGTGCAAGTTTAGCGGAAACAGTGGTGGAAAAAGTGGCTCGCACGGGATTTTTGACCGTAGGAACCCGTTTTGATGCGATTCCCTACTCCTACATCAATGATAAGGGGGAATTAGTCGGCTATTCTATGGATGTGTTGGAACGAATTAGAAAACGATTGCAAACTCGTCTCGGTCGTCCCGTCACCCTGCAAATGGTGGAAGCGAACCAACCCGGAGAGAAAATTAATCTCATTCGTAGCGGGGACATCGATATCGCCTGTAGTACGGCTTTTACTTGGGAAAGGGCGAAAGTGGTCGATTTTTCCATCAGTTACAGCATTTCTGGGATTAGGATTTTAGCCAAAAAGGGTAGCAATCTCTCCACTCCTCAATCCCTAATCGGTAAACGCATCGCCTTGGTTCCCACTTCTGCGGCCGTGGATGTGATTAAATTAGTACAACCGCAGGCAACAATTGTTACTACCTACAGCACCGTAGAAGAAGCGATCGAAGCTTTAAAAACTGGTAAAATTGACGCAATAGCGGGGGATAGCATTTCTTTAGCGGGAACAATCCTCAGAGATAACCCTCAAGCTTACGAAATCGTCCCCGAAGAAGCTCTAGCTAATTTTGGCATTGCTTGCATGGTTCCTGAAAATAACTCTACTTTTTTGGATGATGTCAACTATGCCATTGTTAAAATGATGCAGGATTACATCACCAATGATACGGCCACCGTTAGTCAAATCGATCGCTGGTTCGGTAGTCAAGGCATGGTTCCCATCCCCCCAGAATTATTAAAGGGGTTTTTTGCCTTCAAAGTTATCGAACACGCCCAAATTAATCCCCAAGAAGCCAAATAGGAGCAGAAATTCAGGTGAATATCAGCAATAAAACCGGTTTAGTCGGCTTTCTTCTCGCTTTATCTGCCTTCGGTCTGACTAGCACTGCCCAGGCTGCCTCAGAGGAGGCTAATCCCATTGAAGCGCGTTTAAGTCGTCTATCTAGCGCTGTACGCGAACGAGTTAACCAACTGCCAGAAGGTACTGCCGACCCTAGTTTACAAGCTTTAGGCTGGGGAGATGGTGGCAATCGCGGTTGGGGGAATAGTCGTGCCGGTGGTTGGGTAGATGGTCGCGGTGGTAGTTTCGTTAATGCGCGGCCTTGGCGCAATGGTTGGTCTGACGGTGGTGGTTTCTTTAATTCCCGACCGCGCTGGGGTAATGGTGGCGGTTTCTTAAATCGTTGGTAAGTAAGGTTGGGTGAGGGGATAACTTTATCCTCGTCCCCACCCCGGTTTGACGATGAAATCTCGGGTTATTATTTTGAGGCTGAAAGACTCCATCAAGGCGAAAGGGAAGTTGTTTGACTTCCACTGAGTCAAAGCGGTAGTTATTATGGATAAGTAGCTAGACACAATTGATTGCACATATCTAACTAGGGTTTATAACTGGGAAAATCGATATAACCTTCCTTGTCAAAAGAATACCAATCTTTCATCTCAGCATCGGGATTAAGGGGCCAATTATTGGCGAATCTTTCCACCAAATCGGGATTACTGATATAGGGGCGACCGAAAGCAATTAAATCCGCATCTCCTAACTTAATAGCGGCTTCAGCAGTTTCTTTTGTATAACCACAATTGCCGATTAAAGCACTATTAAAAACAGCCCGAAACTCGGATAAAAGCATCGGTTGACCCTTTTCATGAAAACCAAAAGCCAAGCCATCTAGCAGATGCAAATAAGCTAAATTGTACTCATTTAATCTTTGGGCAACATAGAGAAAAGTTTCTCGAAAATCCTCGGAACCCATGTCATTATAAACCCCATTGGGAGACAGACGCACCCCCACCCGATGACTGGGAAAAACAGTTAAAATTGCCTCGACTACTTCCTGTAAAAAACGATAGCGATTTTCTAAACTGCCACCGTATTTATCCTGACGCTGATTAGTGGCCGATTGTAGAAAAGTATCGATTAAATAACCATTAGCCCCATGGATTTCTATGCCATCAAACCCCGCTAATTTTGCCCTCTGAGCGGCTTGGCGGTAATCGGCGACAATTGTGGGGATTTCCTCGGTTTCTAAGGCTCTAGGGGTCTCGTAGGGCTGTTTACCTATGGGTGTGTACGACTCCCCCTTAATCCTAATTGCGGAAGGGGCAACGGGTAAAGCCCGATTTTCCTGAAAACTAGGATGAGAAGCGCGACCACAGTGCCACAATTGACAAAAAAGTGGTGTTCCTTTTCTTTGGGCGATTTTTGTCACCATTTGCCATGCTTGCGCTTGTTCATCGGTGTAGATACCGGGGGTATTTTGCCAACCGTTAGCTTGGGGAGAAATTACCGTCGCTTCCGTAATCATTAATCCCGCGCTGGCCCTTTGCCGGTAATACTCGGCCATTATCTCATTGGCCAGACGTTTTTCTCCGGCTCGCGCTCGCGTCATGGGAGCAAGCACAAGACGATTTTCTAAGTTTAAATCTCCCAATTTAAATTGACTTAAAAGAGCTAGGGAAGTAGTGAAGGCAGTCATCGAATTTGCCGATAGAGAATTTAGGTTAATTTTACCGCAATTAGTTAAAACCAGACAATCGCACCCGAAGATGATTGACTGTCTATCTGCGAGATTGTCCCTCTCCTAAGGGAGGAGAATTAATCGGACAAATAGCTGAATATAATTGATTTTGGTCATAAATTTGACTATAATTACCAGTTATTTAATTTATTTATTGTCGAAAATTAAAGAGACATAAACTATATTTTTTATAGTTGATTTATGATAAATTTCTTGGTAATTTTGGGATCATAAATATTGCTTAAATCTCAAGAGATAGGAACCTAAACTATCCAATCGGCCAAATAATACTACAGATCGATCTATCCCAAATTATGTATGAGGGAACTACCCCCATTCCATCACCTCCTTGACCATTTCTCTCAAGTCATCCTTCTTGGTTTTTCCCTGCCGCTTGTCATAAAGACGAAAATTAATAGGAGAAAATTTTTTGTCCATGTCGGTATAAAATTGTCTAACTACGCTTATGTTTACCTGACCATAAATAGTCATGGTCGAGATGTCTAGTAACTCGTGTTTTACCGATAAAACAGACTGACTAGGGACTGAAACCTCTACTATTCGGAGCTTGCGAATTTTAAGAGGGTTTGTCAGAATCAGGATTTTTTAGCAAACCTACCCAAAAATACCCAAAAGAGGCAAACAGCCTCTACATTGCGTTGATAAAAATGGTAAAACACGGGTTTTTAGCAAGCATCGTGCATTCAATTGTGCTAATCTCCAAAAAATAGCTATTTTTTCACAATTTATTTAGAACTAATTTATGAGTAAAAAAAAAGTCTTGATCGACTTGGGCTTTGTGGCTAGTATGTAAAGCATCTAGCTTCTTCATTGGAGACACCTGAATGAAAGCCCTATTACTGTGGCCGCTGATGCCCAACTCCTTTTGGTCCTATCAAGAGACTTTAGATCTAGCCGGTTTAAGATCAACCAATCCGCCCCTGGGTTTGATTACGGTGGCAGCCCTATTGCCATCGGATTGGGAAATCCGGTTTGTTGATCGCAATGTCCGATTAGAAACGGCTTCCGATTGGGAGTGGTGCGATTTGGTCATCATCTCCGCCATGATCATTCAGAAAAAGGACTTTCAAGAATTGATTGCCAAAGGGTTGCAGTTGGGTAAAAAAGTGGCGGTGGGCGGGCCTTACCCCACCTCCTATCCAGAAGTTGCCCAAAAAGCTGGAGCAGATTACCTGATTCTGGATGAAGGAGAACTGACAATCCCGCTGTTCCTGGCGGCCCTGGAGCGGGGTGAACCGAGTGGTGTCTTTAGAGCCAGTGAGAAACCCGATGTCACCATGACACCGATCGCCCGCTATGATCTACTAGATCTGGATGCCTATCTGGCGATTACCGTGCAGTTTTCTCGCGGTTGCCCCTTTCAATGCGAATTTTGTGACATCATCAACCTCTATGGCCGCAAACCTCGCACCAAAACCCCAGAACAAATGTTGGCTGAGTTGGAGACGTTATACCAACTGGGCTGGAGGCGCTACATTTTTGTTGTCGATGACAACTTCATTGGCAATAAGCGGAATGCCAAGGTGTTTCTGCGGGAGTTGATCCCCTGGATGGAACAACACCAGTATCCCTTTAAACTGATTACGGAAGCTTCCCTTAATCTGGCCGAAGACAGCGAACTGATTGAGTTAATGGTCAAGGCCGGCTTTGTGCTGGTGTTTATGGGGATTGAGACACCAGATACCGATAGCTTAATGGGCATTAACAAGGTTCAAAACACCCGCCAATCCCTGATCGAATCCTGTCACAAAATTACCCGCATGGGGCTGCAGATTATGTCTGGCTTCATTATCGGTTTTGACAATGAGAAATCTGGCGCAGGGCAGCGGATCAAAGATTTTATTATGGAGGCGAGTATTCCCCAGGGGCAGTTTAGCCTGCTCCAGGCACTGCAAAATACTGCCCTGTGGAATCGCCTGCAACGGGAAGGTCGTCTGGTGGATGGCATGGGTACTTTCCATCAGGGAGCGATGATGAACTTTGAGCCAACTCGCCCGGTGGAAGAGATTACCGAAGAATACATCGATGCTTTCTGGGAAATCTACGAGCCTGTTAACTACCTGAAACGAACCTTCAACCATTTCATGATGATGGGGGGATGGCGCGGCAAATCGAACCGTAAATTAGATTGGCAACAGTGGCAATTGTTCCGTTCCTTGCTCTGGCGGCAGGGGATTGTCCGACCGACGCGGTTCCGTTTCTGGTGGCAACTGGCGGTGATTGCTTGGGTCAAGCCCCGTCTGCTAGAAGAGTATCTAGCGACCCTAGGGATAGGTGAGCATTTTTTTGCCTATCGCTATGAAGTAAGAGAACAATTGCTAAAACAACTAGCCGATTTGAAGCAACAGAAAGCAAGGATGACAGAAGCTGGCCCTTTAAATCCACCGATAGCGGCATAAACTAAACTTATACCAATATGGGTGGTGGCTCATTTGATCGCAGAGATTTTGGCAAATTTTCCTTTTTAGGATGGTTTTCCTGAGTTGAGATTCTCCCCCCTTACTTAAAGTAAGGGGGAAAAAAAATCAATTGGCACGCTGTTCAATCAACAGTTGGTAAGCATGATTAAAATCAGCCGTTGTAATGCGAATCTCAGTTGGGTCAGTCATTCCCTGATGACGATAACGACGAATTGCCATCAGTGCCGCTTGGTTACATAATAACGCTAAATCTGCGCCATTCCAGCCTTCGGTTGCCTCGGCCCAATGGCCTAAATCCACATCCTCTAAAGGACGTTCATCATTATGGACCCCCAGAATTGCTAAACGACTAGAGGCATTCGGTAAATCAACTTTTAACTGTAAATCCAAACGTCCCGCTCGCAATAAGGCTGGATCTAAGGCATCTGGGCGATTAGTGGCTCCAATCACTAAAATCGTTGCCCCCGTTTGCAACCCATCTAACTCCGTGAGGATTTGTCCCACAACCCGGTCACTCACGCCTGAATCCCCACTATAACGACCTCTTGCCGGTGCCAAAGTATCAATTTCATCAATAAAAACCACACAAGGGGCTGCCTGACGAGCTTTGGCAAACAACTCACGCACCGCCTGTTCACTCGCCCCCACCCATTTACTCAAAAGCTCAGGTCCATTAATACTAATAAAATTAGCTCGCGCCTGAGATGCAACCGCTTTGGCCAATAAGGTTTTTCCCGTTCCAGGGGGACCCCAAAGTAAAATACCTTTGGGAGCTTGGGCTTTGGTTTGCGTATATAATTGCGGATGGAGTAATGCCCCTTCCACAGACTCCTGTAGGGTTTGTTTAATCTGTTCAAGTCCGCCAATATTGTCCCAGGCCACATGGGGAGATTCCACCTCCACAGAGCGCAATACCGCCGGTTTAACTTCTTTAAGGGCTTGCAAAAAGTCGGCTTGGACTACCGTCATTGTTTCTGGAATTCGCGAGTCAATCGTAGGAACCTGGCGCCGCAAAGCACTATAGGCCGCTTTCTGGCAAACGGCTTTTAAATCTGACCCGACAAATCCCACCGCATTATCGGCAATCAGATCTAAGGAAACTGATTCATCTAGTGGCATGGAACGGGTGAGAATTTGCAGGATTTCTAAACGGCCCTTGCGGTCAGGCACCCGAAAGAGGACTTCTCGGTCAAACCGTCCGGGGCGACGGAGGGCGGGGTCAAGATGGTCGGGACGGTTTGTCGCCGCTAGAACAATCACCCCCTGGCTTTGGGCAAAGCCATCCATTAAACCGAGCAATTGGGCCACCAGTCTTTTTTCGACTTCCCCTTCAACTTTACTGCGGTCGGGTGCCATGCTATCAATTTCGTCAATAAAAACGATACAAGGCGCATTCTTACTGGCTTTCTCAAAAATTCCCCGCAGTTTTTGCTCAGCCTCCCCATAATATTTGCTGATCACCTCTGGTCCGACTAAGGCAATATAGTTAACACCGAGTTCTTCGGCCAAAGCACGGGCAGTCAGGGTTTTACCGGTTCCAGGGGGGCCGACTAAGAGAACGCCGCGAGTGGGTTCAAGTCCTAACTTGGCCAATAAGTCGGGGCGTTTCAGAGGAATGGCAATTAGTTCCTTGAGTTCTTTAATCACTTCCGTCAAGCCACCAACATCTTTCAGGGAAGCCGTGGTCGGTCCTTCGGGTGGTGTCACACTGTCTTCAACCCCTGAATCGGTGGGGGTATCGCGATTGCGATTCACCTCAAAATCATCCCCACCAGCATTGCTCGGGCGAGAAACTCCCCCTGAACGGGGAATACCGCCAGCACGGGGGATGTTACTCAAGGGACGAGAGTTAAACTGCACTTCGGTTTTAATTTCCCCTTTTTCCAGTTTTTCCTCTAAGGTTTTAGCCAGTTCGACTAATTGCTCAAAGCCTTTGAATAGTTCTACCATAAAATTTCTCCTGAGTCAAGTGAAGGATGGGGACTGGGTGATAGATGGGGTTAAGAAGTCCGACTTTAAAGACTAATTACCTTTAAAATAACAGATCTGCCGCGGCTTTGACCCGGGCTAGCGGTTCTACAGACCGAGGTAAACTGGGTAAGCGGATCAAAGTTTGATCTGGGAATAAATCCCGATCAATTTCCTCATTAGCATGATAACGATTCTGCACGACGTAACGTTGATAGACTCCCTTTTTTTGCAAAGATGCTGTCAATCGCAGTTGTTCGGCAACGATGGCATCTTGGGCTTGCAAAACTCCAATAAATTCTGTATGTTGGGGGTCTTTGAGTTTTTTCTGGGCAGACATCACCTGTTGTCTTAAGATTCGCAATCGTCCCATTAAATCTACACGCCCTAAGACATCTTGATACTTCATCCAAAGCTTAAAAATCCAACTTAACCAATCTCCTAAAGCCGTTGGCATTTCCAAAAATCGCAGGAGATGACCGGTAGGAGCCGTATCTAAAATAATCAAATCTTGTTGTTTCTGGTCTAATAACTCCATTACTTTTACTAGGGACAACATTTCATCAATTCCTGGCAGAGATTGAGCGACAATTTGTCGCCAAGCTTCTGGAGTATAAGCTAGTTTGATGTTCCCTTCTTCCTTACCTTCACCACTAATCATTTCTGCCAGTTCCCATAAATAATCATCCCGAAATTTTTCTAAAATGATATTAGCATCAACTTCTTGACCACTTAAATTAGCAGTTAATTGTGTGGATTGATGTCCTAACTTTGTCCCAAAGGCATCTCCCAAAGAATGAGCAGGATCAATAGAAATAATTCTAATTTTTTGCTCGGGATGACGATTAGCTAACGCCCAACCAATAGCTGCGGCAACGGTGGTTTTTCCCACCCCTCCCTTGCCACCAATGATAATGAGTTGGCGTTTGTCGTCAATAAAATCACTAAAACTCGGCAGAATTTTTTGCGGCCATTGAATAGGAGGCGGGGCCATAAATTCTACTTTTTCGATAATTTCAATTTGACTCATGATCTGATCTAATGCTTCACCTCCTAGGGGTTCTTTTGCCTGTTGGGGCAGGGTGAAAATTGTCTCTTGACCTGGAATTTTTAGGAATTTATCGAGGAGTTGCTGTTGCTCACTGTAGCGATCTAAATTTTGATTAGGATCCGTTAGAATGCGATTAATAAATAATCTGCCGCAGGGAATATTTAAGTGATGCAAACTATTGAGTAATCGTTCGGTTTCTAATAAACTCATCGGTTCGGCAATTGCCACAATTAAACAAAGGGTAAAATCCAGATCTTGTAGGATTCGTTTGCCTTCGGTTAATTCTGCTTGTGTTTTGACTAAAAAGTCATCCACATCATCGGCATTGTAGGTTTTTGAAAAAGTTTGCGAAATAACACGATGTTTTTCTTGAAACAACTCTAAAGAATTGAGAATAATCTCTAAAAAGTCTTTAATTTCCAATAAATTTAAGGTATGACCAGAGGGAGCCATATCAACAACAATTCGATCTACAACATTGTCAATAAGTAATCGCTGAATTTCTAATAGACCCATAATTTCATCTAAACCTGGCCAGTCTAAATCCCAAACAGGAGTTAAATCTTCTCCTTCAACAAAACTGCCCCGTTCTACTAAAGTTTCTAAAAATTTTCCGTATTTTTCTTTAAATTCTAAGAGCAATTTTTCCGCATCTAATGCCCTAACTTTTAAGTTAGGTAAGTCTTTTACAGGTAATGCCTCATCGCTAACTTCTGTTTGCAATACATCCCCTAAAGAATGAGCAGGATCGGTTGAGATTAATAGGATTTGTTCCTCGGGAAATAATTTAGCCCAACGGCGAGCAAATCCACAGGAAAGGGTGGTTTTTCCCACTCCTCCTTTGCCACTAAACATAACTAAATGTCGAGTGTCATAGCAACTTAGAGAGTTATTTACCAAGTTAAAGTTAGTCATAGAGAAATCAAGTTAAGTAAAGTGATAGGGGGGAGAAACTTGTCCTAATTGTAATTCCCAACGGGGGCAGGCTTTCTGCCAATGCAAGACTTGCTCGATTAGTAAAGGTTCTTCTTGAAAATCAACTAAAAGATAAATTCGTGATTCTGTCCCTGGAGCATTAATAATCCTCGTTGACGGATAGCTTTGGCTCACTAAATCCACGATAATTTGCCATTCTGAACCTTGCAAAGTATAAAAATCTTGTTGGGCTTCATAAAGCTGTTTTTTGGCTAAAAAATATTGTCTGCCCCTGCTTTCAGAAGAGAGTACAGGCTCCTCTAGCTTACGGGGAATACATTTTAAAAGATATTCTCCTTTTCCCTCAAGTTCTTCAATTTTTTCTTGATATTCTTGGGCATGGGAACAAAGATGAGTCAGTAAATTTTCTGTCTCTAAAAAAGATGTGCCAAAACGTAAGGGTAAAATAGTGGTTTGTTGAAATAATTCACAGATGACTCGATCATGACATAAAACCGATTGAATCAAGCGTTCATCATCATTTTGTAAAGTGTCTAAACTAACTTCAGGTTCGACTACGGCCGAGAGGTCTCCGCCGGTTATCAGTAACAACGGGTTAGCCATTCCAACGGGTAATTTTAGGCTTTCTATTGGGGTTTTCAAAAAAGCGTAAGTATATAGATTGTACAATTTCATAAGGTTGATCGAAAGAAAATTTACGATTTTTTACGAATTTTTATATTGGGCCGTTGATATGCTAGAATACTCTAAGTTATTCAGGGATTGTTATGACAACCACTCGTCCACCCAGACCAATTAGATCTAAAATTAGCACTATGCCTCGGAAGCAATCTGAAGCAGATCAGCAACTTGAGCTTTATAAGTTAATTACTGAAAAACAACGTATCCAAGAAAAATTAGAAATGATGGAGCGGCAGATTCAGCAGTTAAAAAGTCGTCTGACGTTTGTGACAGATCAAATTGAGATCACAGAACAAAGTATTCAAAATATGCGTACAGTCAATCCTCCTAGTGTAGCTAAAAAACCTGATTCCCCCAAAACTGTTGCTCAATCCTCTAATAATTCTAGTAATTTCCAAGCTTTTTACCTAGAATATTAAGTCTTGATCAAGGGCTAGTTCTGACCGAGGTTCAACGAGTTCTTGAGCCTGTCAAAGCCGCCCTTACTAAGTGCTGCTACAACTTGTGATTTTGTTCCTGACTTGTAGGGTGGGAAAGATTGCCAGTTTAGAGAGAAGATTCAGATTGGTCTGCTGCTGCCTCTTCTTCTAAGGCTTGAATTTTTAATAACAGTTCTTCTTCCCGAATTTCAAACTCTTCCTCAGAAATATTGCCCATATCGTAAGATAGTTGTAAGGATAATAATAATTTGTGCAAATTTTCCGCCTCATCATATTCTATATCTGCACGCTCTTGAATTTTTTCCCCAATCCAGATCAGACCCCCAATAGGACCGGTAACAGGAAGAAGTAAAAGATCGAGAAACATAACTGATAATCTCCTTAGACAAGTTGGGCAAAGGTATAGGGTGCGGTTAAATTGTTATAGCGAATTCTTAGGCGATCACCAAATTGCTGATCGATCGCTTCAACGTTTTGGCTAAATTCCGGCTCTTGCTCCCAGGGAATTAAATAAGCTGCATTGTAAATCATGTCATCCGTCATTGGATCGCTTTCAATCACCTCTTGGGCGCGATGATTTAATTGCTCTCTAAAGACTTGAATAATGTCTTGTTTCCGTTGCAATACAGTGGCTTCAATGAGTTGACCTATATGGA
Organism: Microcystis sp. BLCC-F209; assembly: GCF_041928595.1. Lineage (NCBI taxonomy): Bacteria > Bacillati > Cyanobacteriota > Cyanophyceae > Chroococcales > Microcystaceae > Microcystis > Microcystis sp. BLCC-F209. The sequence continues at coordinate 22,349 of NZ_JBHFLL010000021.1, read as the reverse complement.
TAATTTCTTCCATATTTAAGTTTTTCCCCATCATCGCATCCCGTTCTTGTTTTAACTTAGGATTAGACTCCAAAGCCGCTTGTAATTCCCACTTATTATCCCAAAAAATCTTAATGCTAACCTCTCGTTGTCCTGACAGTTTAGCAAATAATTCTTTCAGTTGGGTTTTATAGGGAGTAATTAGTTGTTCGGTGACAGATTCCCAGGTTTTGATAACTAAGCCAAACCGCAGGGGCAACAACGTTGTAAACCCTGCTTCCATGACAGTTTCTAATACTTTTTCATGGCAAATTAAATAGCGACGGGATGCCAAATACTTCTCTTTATGAGCAGCGGAGTAGAGAAAACTAAAACCATCAATCATCTCACTGTGAACTGGCTCATTATCAATACCCTGCAAAACCAGTCCGTCAGGAACAGGTTCGGGAAATATTCCATATAAATAAAGACCCACTGTCATCAGTATTCTCCCAAATTAAAGCGGCTGAGAAGTCAAAACCAAACGAAGCTTTAGATGAATTAAATCTAGTTGAGCTAAACCCAGATCAACATTTCCTTCCACAACAACTCCCGTATTGAGGAGTCTATCCACTAATTCTAACACAGAAGGCTTAATACCCTCCTTTCCTGGGTAATAACTCCCTGCTTCCGGTAAAAGAGTTCCAAACTCTCCTAGGTGGACATTTAACTCTTCTGGCTCGACCTCAAAAATTTCACACAAATAGAGAACTTGTTCTTGCAATTTTTGGATACTTTCTGCGGCTCTATCTAAATCAGACTCACTGAGAACCCCTTTTTCCATCCGGCGAATGATTTGGGCTTCGAGCAGTTGGCGTACCAGTTCCACAACAGTTAACAGTAAAGGGGCTAAACCGGCTTGGCTACTACTTTCTGGACTGGTCAGCAAGGCTTGATTATCAGAATCGTAAGGTGTGCAAGCAAGGGTCATGGTTGGAATTGGTAAAGTTTCAGTTTTTAACAGTGAGTCCCCAGTGGGGAGCCGGGCCAAGAAGTTTTATCCGAGGGAAAAAATGATGTAATTAAACCATGTCAAATTTCCTCTGCCTTGGGAAGATTCGAGTAAGGAACTTCGCCGACAGGAGGAATGTGCTTGATCATTGTTGACTGGTATCATGGCTCTCCATTGCCCCCGATTGGGGTAGGGATTTTAAGGCTTAAAGTTTAGCTGCCGGGGTTTCTGTTAATAAAGCTTGGGATTGGCTATAGGGATAGGAGTCGCTTTCCCACCCATTAATTGCCATCTCCCTTGCTCTATCAACAGAGGCAATCATTAACCGTGTAAACTTCTTTACCGTTTGAGGATTCAATTGAGAAATTTCACTGTATATGGAGAATGTGACTGATCGTTCTGACTGCTATCACGGCTCTCCATTGCACTCAATTTTCCTAAGGATCTTAAGGTTTGCAGTCGGCGTGAAAGTTCCAGGTTTTCTGCGAATAAAGCTTGGCATTGGCTGGGGAGGTAGGGATAACCTTGCAAGCCGTTAATCGCCGTTTCTCTGGCTTTATCAAGGGGGGCAATCGTCAACTCGTGTAAATTTCCTACCCTTTGAGGATTCAAGTGAGGAATTTCACGCATCTGAGGAATGTGCTTCATCGTTCGGACTGGTATCATGGCTCTCCGTTGCACTCAATTGGGTTAAGGATTTTAAGGTTTCAAGCTCAGTTTCTAGGGTTTGGAGTCGGAGTGAAAGCTGCCGATTTTCTGCCAGTAAAGCTTGGGATTGGCTATGGAGGTAGGGGTCTCCTTCCCACCAGTTGATTCCCATTTCCCTGGCTTTATCAACAGAGGCAATTAACAAACGAATGCGGATATTTATAAGTTCAGTGGAGGCGATCGAAACGGAAATATCGCCAGCAATCACAATTCCCTTATCTAAAACTCGCTCGAGGATATCCGCTAAACCCGAACCTTGAGTTGCTGTTTTCAGGGCGTTGTTTGATTGGGTTTTGAGCGAGCCAGCAAAAGTGGAAGAAGTCACGGTTGGTTTCACTCAATAAGAGTATAAAATTAGTCTTTCCGCTGGGGCAAGTTGCCTCGCAGTAAAGATTGAATGGCTTTGAACGATTGATTTCCCGTCGAAGGCTCAGAAGTTGACGCTTGGTCTTCGGAAGGCTCCGTTTCCTCTAGAACGGATAAGGATTCTACCGGATTGTCGTCGAGGATTTCCCATAAAATTGCTCTTGACTTATCAATAGATAAATTCGTGCGGGACAAAAGAACATCGGCGCAGATATCACGGAAATCCGCATCAGAGGGACTAGCCACAATATCGTGAGAGGCACAGACTTTAGCAATCATTAAACAAGAGCGCAAACCTGAGGTTTTTTCAGCCTCAGTTTTCACCCGAAAGGTTTTGACGAGGTTGACAATAAATAAGGCATCTTCTCGACCAATCCCCGTTTTTTGGGCAAGAATTTCAGTCTGAGTCAGTTGGTCTGGTTCAGGCATATTAATGGTTACCAACCGATCCATTAAAGCATCTTGGGTAGCATGAACCCCACAATATTCTTCTGGGTTGGAGGTGAAAATTGCCCGAAATTGAGAATTGACTTGTAGGTAATCGGGTTGATGGCTAGTGGGCGGCAGGGTGAGAATTTTTTCTTCCAAGGCAGAGAGTAAAACGTTGTTGACCTCAGGTCGAGAACGATTGAACTCATCATAAACTAGGGTAAAACCCTCTCGACAGGCCATTGTTAAGCGAGAATCCACCCAATTGTGTTTTAGCTCGTCTTCAACTTTGAGAACGCTGTGGATATAGTTATCCGTCAGCTTTTTATGGGTATAACCAGACTGGCTACCAATTAAATCGGAACTGGTAAAGTCATCATCGCCAAAGATGAGCATTACAGGTCTGGCCAAACAATTGGCCAGATGCATTGCCAAGGTGGTTTTTCCCGTTCCTGCTGGACCACATAGATGAATGGAAAAACCAGAGTTTAGATAACGTAGGGCGCGAGTGGCAATGTGATCAATCGAAGGCGTAACAACAAATTGACCGGGGCGAAGGCAGAGGACGGCTCTTCTTGTTTGAGTTTCAGTAAATGTCATAGTCGAAATCTAGTAAATACCATTGATAATCCCCGCCTGAAGCGGACGGATATTCTCGAGCTAACAACTGCTGGTTCAGGTTTACCTTTCATAACCGAGTCGGCAAGGACGCTCGTGTTACCCGAATTTTACGGCAAGTTTAATCGTCTTTGGCTTTTAAGGCTTACCTACATAATATCGCAAAAGATTAGGAACTGTCATCAATTAGCTCTAGAACCTTGACAAGCTCTGGGCAGATGCAGTCCTTTTCACTTACCTCCTTTGTCAATAAAAGACTAATAATGACAACATTAACTATAAATTAAGCGAAGTTCTATAATACTTCTTAATTTACCAGAACCCTAGAGTCGCCCATACAGGAACCGACCACCCCTACGTTGAGTCTAGAAACTTAAAAAAGCAGGATCAGCATGGCAGGTTTAAAACCAAAGGCTTATTGTTGTATTCTCAGATAGTCCTCTAGTTTAGCCAGGAAAAGGGACTAGAGGGTTTTTACTCTAGCCCTAGGGTTAAGTGGGTTGGAATTAACCTAGAGATTTATTTGCCAAAAACGTAGATAGACAAATCTTGACGAAATTGACGCAATTCGTCTTTTAGCTGTTTCGCTTCAGCTAAACGTCGTTCTTGAAATTGACTTAAATCATCCTTCACCTGTTTAGCTCGATCTAGATGAAGTTGGCGTAAGTCGTCCTCTAGCTGTTTCGCTGCCGCTAAACGCTGTTCTTGGAATTGACTTAAATCCTCTTTCAGCTGTTTAGCTCGATCTAGATGCTGTTGACGTAAGTCGTTCTCCAGCTGTTTTGCTGCTGCTAAACGTTGTTCTTGGAATTGACTTAAATCCTCTTTCAGCTGTTTGGCTCGATCTAGACGCTGTTGACGTAAATCGTTGTCTAGCCGTTTGGCTTCCGCTAAACGTTGTTCTTGAAATTGACGTAAATCCTCTTTTTGCTTTTCCGCTTGAGCTAAACGCTGTTTTTGGGTAGCTGTTAAAAACAAGTGGCTTTCCTGTTGAACTTTTTGGAAAGATTGGCGCAAAGCAGTTGCCTGTTCTTGCGCTTGTTTTTGTCTTTCAGTTTTGACATCCAACAGAAAAGATTGTACTTCTCGCGAGAGTTTAGCTACTTCTTCAGCAATCGATAAACGATCCTGGCGGAACTGTTCCATGAGAGCAGGCATGGGGTTGTCCTCAATTACTAAATACTATGGAATGGATTTGACCCAATCACCCGTTAGAAAAACCTTCACGGAGACTGGGGGGAGAGACAGCAGATTTCGACTTTTCTTATCATCCCAAAGTTGAGGTAGGGGACCACCCCAGACTGAGGGGCGCAACCTCCCACCCCCAAAATGGCTTTCTACTCAGAAAAATAGTCAGCCTTACATTCTGGCGATAGGCGGTAAACCTAGCTACAAAGGTCAAAATCACGGTTACAAAAATAACTTGTATGGGTCTAGCTTTGTTTTTGCTATCCGTTGCCGTGCCAACCTTGTCAATCATAGACCATTGCGCCCCAAGAGAGGGGTAACTAGACTCAATAGGGATTTAAAGAAAAGCCGAGAATCTGGAAAACCCAGTAGGGTTTTAACTCAGCAGATAGGAGAATCTGGGATCAATCCTTAAGCAGGAACCGCTGCAGATTGGGTCAGACCAACAGCTTCAGCATATTTGAGGTAGGTTTCAACCGAAGCGATAACTACACGAGCTTCAATCGCTAATAATTCGATACCCACCAGAGATACGCGAGCCCAGGCATCAATAACGATACCTTTGTCGAGGATACGATCAATAACTTCAGCCAAGCTAGAGGAAGAGTTGGTTTTTTCAACTGCCATGGTAGATATACCTTTTTTTGTTTGTATAGAAAGTGTACAGTGCTGATCCAAAAGTTGAGATAGCAAACTACACCAGACCAAGGGGCGTGGCCTCCTAGCCAAAGAATGGGTTTCTATCGCAAAAAACAGCGAGCCTTACATTCCGGTGATAGGCGGTAAACGTAGCAGCAAGGGCTAAAAACACGGTGACAAAAATAATTTGTCTGTGTCTAGCCTTGTTTCCGCTATCCGTTGCCGTGCCAAGCCTGTCAATTACAGACTATTGCGCCCCAAGAGACGGGTAACTAAACTCAATAGGGATCAAAAAAAATCCGAGAATCTGGAAAACCTGGTTGGGTTTTCACTCAGCAGATGGGAGAATCTGTGATCGATCCTTAAGCAGGAACCGCCGCAGATTGAGTCAGACCAACGGCCTCAGCATATTTGAGGTAGGTTTCAACCGAAGCGATAACTACACGAGCTTCAATCGCTAATAATTCGATGCCCACCAGAGATACGCGAGCCCAGGCATCAATAACGATACCTTTGTCAAGAATACGGTCAATAACTTCAGCCAAGCTAGAGGAAGAGTTAGTTTTTTCAACTGCCATGGTAGGTGTACCTTTTTGTTGTTTTCATAGAGTTTGTACAGTGCTGATGTCATGGAGGATTCAGAAATCTATTTGGGTTTTCTGCCTTCATCACTTCCGCACTTTCAAAGATAACACCCTTGTTTTGTCGTTGTCAATACCTAAGTTAGATGTTTTTCGTTAAGAAGTATGTAGTAATTCTCAGTTTTTTTCGTTAAGAAGTGTGTAGTGATTTCTCAGATAAGTCCGATACATTAGACCTATTGCATAATTTTTTTATGGTATGATGGACGGTTTTGCTTTTTTCTCGATTTTTAGATTGAATTAGATTGAAGTTGAAAAGAGAATAAAATGTGATCTTATAAATTTGGTACAATTTTTACTTTACAAAAATTTCTGGTTGTGGTTAGTGTAGTAGTGATGGAGGCTTAATGCTTTGCCTTGCTGTGCATTGTTGTCATGGATAAAATACCAAGCAGCGCCAAGGTGATTCTCCGTTTTTTTAGAGAAAGATAGATTCTCTCTCACCAACAGAGAAATCCTTGGTCGAAAGGTGTTATTAAGTCTTTACAATGGGATTAGTTTGATCAGTTTCTTTTCCTAGCACTCGATCATGTTTACTCAGAATTACTGTCTTATATAACTTCCAAAAATCAGTGTAAGTAACAGGACATTATCGGTCAGCACCGGGTAAACTAGCCCCAAAGTTTTTGGGCTGATTGGCGACCCCTATCTGCTAAATAGCCACCAATAATTTCCCTTGTCTTTCCATCAATTGCCAGCCAAATATAAACCTTTATCGTCTTAAAAAAACCAATGACTACATTTCATCACACTCTCTGACTAATTTACCTTTTGACTTTTCTGGGTGGTGATTCGGTAGTGGTGATGGAGCCTTAATGCTTTGCTTTACTGTGCATTGTAGCCATGGATAAAATACCAAGCGGCCCCAACGTGATTCTACATTTTTCTAGAGAAAGATAGAATCTCTCTCACCAACAGAGAAACCCTTGGTCGAAAGGTATTATTAAGTCTTTCAATGGGATTAGTTTGACCAGTTTCTTTTCCTACCGCTCGATGACGTTTACTCGGAATTACTGGGGAGCATCTCACCTCTGTAACCCCTAAATCAGGTTTTATGTCAAACTATTTTGAAAGCCTTACTAGAAACCAGTTTTAGGGACAAGTATAATTACTCACTTGCATAAATGAGATGCTCCCGAATTACTGTCTTATATGACTCCCAAAAATGAGTGTAAGCAACAGCACATTGTCGGTCAACACCGGGTAAACCTGCCCAAAGTTTTTGGGCTGATTGGCGACTCCTATCTGCTAAATAGCCACCAATAATTTCTCTTGTCTTTCTATCAATTGCCAGCCAAATATACACCTTTATCGTCTTAGAAAAAAGAAAATACCACATCTGATCACATTTTATGAGCAATTTACCTTTTGGTTTGTCCGAAACCTTTACTTGACGCAGAACAGCCGCCAGTTTATTGTTGACATAATTTTGTAACCATGAGCAACTTACCCCTGTTACTCTCACAATTCCTCCTCAGGAAATTCGTTCGAGCAAGAGTTGAGGGATTAATTGTTTGGTATCGGGAGAGATAGTTTTATTAGTGGGATTGCTCACAAACGGTTGACTACATTCTTGCTCTTGACGTTTGGGTTTCCCATTATGAGTAGAACCGTTCTTGATAGTATGGTGAGAACCACAACTAGGACAAGTATATACAGGGGAACTAGGGCGGAGATTTTGTTCTCTGCTAGGCTGATATTTAAGTAAGCCGGACACGAGCCACAAAAAAATATTGATCAGAAAATTCATCATCAAGGCAGAGGTTTAAGAAATGATTGGAAGCAGGGATTTTTATTAATAACTGACGGTTCGCTCATTTTCCACACATAGTGTTTTTGGATTAAGCTGTCCACTGCCTGTCGTGACATAAGTTGAACCAATATCACTGCGGGTAGTTTTATCAGTTATTAAAACACCACCTATGGTGATCTGGGAACCGAGAGTAATAGGTATTTTACACAGTTCATACCAGATAAGCAACAGGGGAAAGTAAGCGCATCTTAACAACCCTTGACAAAATGAACTTCGTGTGAGTTGCTTACCCAGAGGGCGATTCAGGCATATTTGAGTAGAATTTCTCATCTCAATTGTTAAGCAAAAATCGACCAAATGTTAAGATTTCGTAACTATTCTGATTGACTGGTATCACTTGAGATGCCCACGCCTATCACAAAATTGGCCAATTGTCAATAGCGTTTGAGATGCCCTCACCCTGATTGGAGGAGATTCGGCCAATCCAAGAATAAGAGCTTTAAATAGGGCTGGCTGAAAAAGTACGGGCGAAGCATTCGGGCAATAACCTATCGGTGAAACCGTAGATTTTCTATCCGAATGCTTCGCCCCTACAGGATGCGGGCCGATGAAGACGCAAGGTTTTGAAGCACGATTCTCTCAAAATCTTGCACCTGTTTCGCTCGTAAAGCCACAAAACCCTTACCTTGCCGACATTTCACATTTATTCAGCAAACCCTAAATACGTCTTAGCTTACTTAACGTCAAAGAATCTTTCTTCTCTATCTAGCTTGCAGCTTAAGAAATTTAGCAACATTCCCCAACCAGCATCATGTATTGATTTAGCTAATTTGGTAGGCGCTAATCCTTTTTCACAAAGGCTCTCTGCTACTATGATTTCGTTTTCATCAACGAGCTTTCTTGAGATGTTATGTAGTAAATCTTGTCTGGTGTTATATCGTTTTTCAAAAGTAATGCCAGAGACGGTTAATTACCCTCACGCCCAACCCCCCGACTTCGGGGGGGCAAGGGGGGGTGGGGGGGAGTAGGATGCCTGCCCCGAATAAAGAAAAATGGTATTAGCTATTTTTTCGTGGACTCTGGCCACTATTTTCAGAGATTGCTGTCATGCGGATTCGTTGACATCCGTTTAGGTGGATTGACTGGCCAGAAATTGTCGTTGATAGTCTAAAAACTGGCCATGCCATTCCGCAAAGCGCCGCTCCCCATCTTTGACCAAAAGTTGGCGGTAGGCTTCCGAGGAAATCCAAGGCTTTGTTGGACGTTGTTGGTTTGTTGGGCGTTGTTGGGCCGAACGAGCTTGGTATTCAGCCGTTGATTGACGGCATTGGTTGTGATAATTTTGGTGCCATTCCTGATAGCGCCGTTCTCCATCCCGCACGAGGGCTTGGCGATAGGCTTCTGAAGATAGACTCATGGTGTTACTCCTTTTCAAATCCCTTGATGGCCTGGCCAGAATTATAACACAATCCCTGAACCACCCATTGCTGACCTCTGGTCAAGGTGCGATATAAGTCCTTGCCGTCAGTGGCCAGGTTTCTTGGCTATCTCCACTGCTGCATTTTGTCCCGCTTTGCATAGTGGCTCTACAGACTGACACCGACACCCCAGGCCCTGGGTCCAAAATATTTTTACTGGCACTACCACTCTCGAAGCAGATCGTTTAAATGCGCTACTATTTAATAGTAAATCCAACCTAAAACGGCGGCTCTCCTCGACTTTGTGTGATAATCAGTGTTTATCATTCCTAGTAGTCTGGCCACAAGGCTTTAAAGACTGTATTTCCCGAAAATTATCGGCTGCATCTCCTATTTATGACTTTCCGTCACCTATAGGTGAGCAGCAGCAGTTATTCAAAGAGGGCGAAGGCAATTCGCCCCTACAATAATGCGCCAATGGTAGGGGCGCACCGCGTGCGCCCAAAATGTCCTATAGATATTTCAACCAAATTGAGATGCACCCAAATTATCCCTATTCTTCTTACTTCCACACAAAAACCAGAAGAGCCAAACGGCGGTGTTTTCGACCCGAATTTTCGATGCTCTTGTTTAATTTGATCCTAATCTATTGTCAGTAGAATATACACTTTAGTTATCAATATGGTAATTTTTTTGCCCTGGGGAGCATGAGGGAACAAATAAATGCTATATTTCTATTAGCACCGTTGTCAAAATCTCTGGAGAGTTGGGTTACTAATATGGTTAAAATTATCGGTCGTCAATCCCTGGGAAGGAAACCAGTTTATGATATTGGTGTGGAGAAAGATCATAATTTTTTGCTGGGCAACGGGTTAATTGCCTCCAATTGTTTTAATAAATCTCACTCTACCGCTTACGCTTACGTCACCTATCAAACCGCTTATTTAAAAGCTAATTATCCTGTGGAATATATGACAGCGTTACTAACTGCTAGTAGCGATAATCAGGATAAGGTGGAAAAGTATCGAGAAAACTGTCAGAAAATGAATATCGATGTCGAACCTCCCGACATCAATCGATCGCAAAAACATTTTACCCCGATTGGGCGCAAAATTCTCTTTGGTTTGTCCGCAGTTAGAAATCTGGGCGAAAATGCGATCGAGGCTATTTTAAAAGCGCGGGAAGCAACGGGAGGAAAGTTTACTTCCCTAGGAGATTTTTGCGAGCGTGTTGATTTACGAGTGATCAATAAAAGAGCTTTAGAAACGCTAATTTATTCTGGTGCTTTTGATAAAATTCAACCGAATCGCCATCAATTAATTGAAGATTTAGAATTAGTAGTTGCTTGGGCGCAAAAACGCACCAAAGAGAAAGAAAGTGGTCAAATGAATATTTTTGATATGCTAGGAGGGAGCATAGAAAATAAACAAGAATCGGAGTTTGAACAGTCTCCCAGTGCCACCGCAGTGGAAGATTTTTCCCTACAGGAAAAGTTAAGACTGGAAAAAGAGCATTTGGGTTTTTATGTTTCCGAACATCCTTTAAAAGCTTTACAAAGAGCGGCTCAAGTCCTATCTCCCATCAATTTAGCTGACTTAGAAGAACACAAAACCAGAAAAAAAGTCAGTGCCATTGTCTTATTAAATGCTGTCAAGAAAATTATGACCAAAAAGGGGACTCCTATGGCCTTTTTAACCCTAGAAGATGCCTCGGGACAGTCGGAAGCGGTGGTTTTTTCCGATAGCTACGAACGTCTGCAAAAATTATTAGTGGAGGAAGCAACTTTAATGGTGTGGGGAAAAGTTGATCGCCGAGATGATCGGGTACAATTAATTATCGAAGATGCGGAACCGATCGAAACCATTAAAATGGTGATGGTTAACTTATCCCTGCAAGATGTCGTCAACCAAAATCGTCAAAATCTTCTTAAAAGTATTCTGCAATCGGGAGACAAACAAAAGGCAAAAGTTCCCGTTATTGCCAGCATCGGTGCGGGAACTCAGCGTCAATTTGTGCGTTTAGGACAAAACTATTGGGTAGAGGACGACAATTCGGTGCTAGAGTCTCTAAAAGTTGCGGGTTTTCTGGCTAATTCTGCACCTCTGATTAATCATTAAATGGTAACTAGCAATTATTGTTACTGTAAAACCTTCTCGGCTTCCAGTTTCGATAATAATTCTCTTTCGACCCACAAATCAAGACAAATATGGATTTTGATCACCTCTTTGACAATATTGCCACTCTTGTCCTTCATCATTCTCCTAGTGGAATGGAGACGGAAATCGATCGCCTGTTACTAGAACGCTTTCAAGAGTTAGGATTAGAAACATGGCAAGATCAAGCGGGAAATGTCATCGGCAAGATTAAAGGACGGGATTCGACCCAAAAAATCGCTATTACTGGTCATAAAGACGAAATTGGCGCTATTATCAAGGCAATTAATCCCGATGGTACTCTGCAAATTCGCCAACTTGGGGGAGCTTTTCCTTGGATTTACGGAGAGGGGGTGGTAGATATTATCGGTGATCAAGAAACCAGAGCGGGGATTCTCTCCTTTGGTTCCCGTCATATTTCCCATCAATCCCCGCAAAAAGTGCAGCAGGAAAACACACCCGTCACCTGGGAATCCGCATGGATAGAGACGAAATTGACTCCAGAAGAATTAGACGCTTGCGGGGTGCGCGTCGGTAGTCGAGTCGTGGTGGGAAAACACCGAAAACAACCCTTTCGACTAAAAGACTACATTGCCAGTTATACCCTCGATAATAAAGCTTCCGTGGCGATTCTTTTAGAACTAGCGGCCAGAGTAATTAACCCTGCGGTGGATCTATATCTGGTTGCCTCAGCCAAGGAAGAGGTAGGAGCCTTAGGGTCCTTATTTTTCACCGCAAATAACCGCTTAGATGCTTTAATTGCCCTAGAAATCTGTCCCCTCGCTCCTGAATATCCGATTCAGGATGGCAGCAGTCCTGTGTTATTGTCTCAGGATGGTTACGGTATCTATGATGAGCAATTAAATCAAGAATTGAGAATAGCGGCCGAAAAGGCGGGGATCCCCCTGCAATTAGCCGTTATTAGTGGTTTTGGTAGCGATGCCTCCATTGCCATGAAATTTGGTCATATAGCTAGGGCCGCTTGCTTAGGTTTTCCCACCCAAAACACCCACGGTTATGAAATCGCCCATCTAGGAGCCATAGCTAACTGCATTAGCATATTAGAAGCCTATTGTCAACTAATTTAGCTATTTTTAGCAAAAAACCAGAGCATCAATAGAACAATAGCGATCGCTAGTCCGCTAAAAACAGTATTTTTATGATGCTCTAACTGCATGGGTGCGGGGGGTTCTTCTTTTTTCTGTTTATTTGTTCCCTTTTTAAATTGCGCTGTACTGTCGGGAAGTTTCTCCAAATCGGGAATCTTCGTCATCCACTCATCTGGGCGTTTGAGACGGGGAGCTTCGATAATATAAAGCAGACGCTTGGCCTGTTCGCGAATTTGATAGATAGGATGGGTAATAAGTTGCTTACAGATTTCACTAGCTTTCTCCCCCTCTCCTAACCCCTGATGGGCAGAAATTAACCAAATTTGGATCTCACCCCCTTCTCGGGAGCCTAAGGAAATTAAGGCTAAAGCCGCATTTAATTGCTCGATACTAAGACGATATTGTCCACGCTCAAAAGCACTGATGCCAGCTTGATAAAGGTCTTGAAAAGAAAGATTTTCGGCCACGGAGTCAAGATCGAGATCAATAAAATTTTACATAAGTATAGCAAAAGCTAAGAAGCAAAAGGAAACTCTCGGCCATCAGCCTTGAATCAGTGATCAGCTTTTCAGTTATCAGTAAACTGATGACTGAAAAGCTCCCCACTTCCCCATTGAGAATGAGAATCTCGGCAAAAATCTGGTACACTTTCTCCTAAACCTGCTCAAAGCTGCACAATATGAAAGAGAGAAACTATCTCTTACTAAATATACTAGCGATCTCTACCATAATAATTAGTCTAGTTTTAGGGATTGTATTGGACAAAAAAGCCGCCTTGTTGGGAATTTTCGCAGTTCCTGCCATGGTCGCTTCTTTTATCCATCCCCGTCTGGGATTATTAGCCCTAATCATCTATCTTCCCCTGAGTAGTACCGTCACTTTTGCCGTGGCGAGAGTTTTTCAGGTAAAGGGCAACTTTATTGGTGAAGAGCCATCCTATGCTCTCTACAAAATCGCCAAGGATGCCTTTTATTTTCCCGCTTTAGCGGCAATTTTAATTAAAACCAAAACTTTTAAGCAATTAAGCCCCAAAATCAAGCCTTTTCTCATCACAGCTTTGATTTTAATTGTCAGCAGCTTGATAACTTTTCTTTTTGTCAATCTACCCGAAGGAGCAATTGACGTGGGAATTGTGGGATTAAAAACCCTCCTCGGTTATATTCCCCTGGTTCTCTGTGGCTACTATCTAATCAAGGAAAAACGGGATTTATTCGTGGTTAATCGGCTTTTAATCGTGATGATCTTAGTCTGTTGCGTTTTAGCTCTAGTTCAATACTTCTTACTCGTCCAAGGTATCTGTCCCGATAATGAATTCCTCAATCAACTGGAAGTTGTTGCCCCGAAATCCGACACCCAATTTTATCCAGATATTACCGACAAAGCCACCTTGAAAGCTCAATGTTTTGTCGGGGGTTCGGTGTTGTATAATCCCGATCGAGGCTTAATTCGTCTCCCCGGCACATTTTCCGATCCTTGGCAATGGGGTTGGTTTTTAGTATCTAGTAGCGTCATCAGTTACGCAGCCAGTTTTAGTGATTCACAAAAAAGATGGCGCGTCGCCAGTTGGGTAGCAATGGTTTTAGTCTTCCTTGCGACTCTGGTTTCTGGACAAAGATTACCTTTATTGCTAGTACCTTTGTTTTACTTGGTTCTTTTTATTGCTACTAGCAAAAATAAACAAAAGTTACCATTAAAATTGGGAATCTTGGGGCTGCTTTCCCTGCTTGCGGTGACGTTAATTCCCTTTATTCGGGAAAGAGGGCTAAATTTTATCGGTCGCTGGCTATATTCATCTCCCATTGACTTTGTAGTCAATCAAATCCAGTGGATCTTCAGATATGTACAGCTTTTTGGTTTTGGTTTAGGCACAGCCACCACTGGCTCTCGTCATATAGTGGGAGAAGAAGGGATAAGACTAATTGAGACCTACTACGCTAAACTCCTCTACGAAATCGGTATTGTCGGTTTTATCGCTTTTATGGCACTGGTGACAATTCTCTGTATTCTCACCTTTAAGTCCTATTTAAAGGTGAAAAATGCGGCTTTAAAGCATTGGGGTCTCTGTATCTGGATTTTCCTACTTTTTATTAGCTATAACCCCTACTATTATCCTCTCTCCGTCGATCCCGTTTCTATTTACTATTGGTTATTCGCTGGAATATTGCTAAAACTACCGGAAATCAGCGATAAATTGGAAGATGAGGCGATATTTCCCGAAAAAAATCAAGTGGAGAATTAAGAGGATTTTTATCGATAATGAAATTATCTCTCGACTGATAGGAGTTAACCGCAATGACAGCAGAAAACGTTACCTATTCCCTCGAATCTGTCCTCAAGGAAATTAAAGATAGTATTAAAAGTGTTGATCGCAAGCTAGACACTTTCCAGAAAGATGTTGACCAAAAGCTAGACAATCTCGAAAAAAGTTTTGACCAAAAGCTAGATAATCTCGCCAAAAGTTTTGACCAAAAGCTAGAAACCTTACAGAAAAATGTCGATCAAAAGCTAGACAACCTACAGAAAAATGTCACCGATGTGAAGATAGGACTAGCAACTTTAACAGAGAAAGCCGATAGTATCGATAATCGACTGATCAAGGTGGAAGGAACCCAAAGTAACCAAATTTGGACATTAATAACTCTCTTGAGCGCTTCCTTGATTGTTGTGGGATTCCGTGCTTTTTTTATGGGCAACAATCCCTAGGGGATTGCTGTAGGGTAAGGAGACTTTCTCGCTTGTCCCACCGGACAGGCTGCCCCCAGGAAAAACTTTTTCGGCAAGCCCCTGTTTTTTTATACACTTTAGTCAAACAGTTTGAGTTATAAAATAACCGGCATGACTCAACTCACACCGCGCCCTAGTGTCTTAATTGTCGATGATTTGCCCAATAATGTGCGGCTATTGTCGATTATGCTCACCGAGAAGGGATATCAGGTACGGAAAGCGATTAATGGACAGATGGCCCTGAATACAGTGCGATCGCTAATTCCCGACCTGATCCTCCTCGATATTAATATGCCCGATCTCAATGGTTATCAAGTTTGTGAACAGTTAAAAGCTGATCAAAAAACCAGAGAAATTCCCGTGATTTTTATCAGCGCTCTTGATGATGTCTTAGATAAAGTCAAAGCTTTTCAAGTGGGAGGTGTCGATTATATTTCTAAACCTTTTCAAGGGGAAGAAGTGATGGCCCGCATCGAAAATCAATTAACTATTTCTCGTCAAAAAAAACAACTACAAAACGAAATCAAAGAACGTCAAAAAACTGAGGAAACTTTAGAAATTTATCTTCATGCTGTCTCTCACGATCTCCGCAATCCCGTGATCGGGATGTTAATGATCTTAAATAATTTAATTAAAAATTCTCAGGGAGAAACTAAAGAAGTATCCCGGAAGATTTTACAACAGATGGCCAACAGTTGCGATCGACAATTAACTTTAATTGATTCTCTTGTCGAAACCCGACAAAATGATCTTTGGGGAGTTTCCCTAGAACTAAAGCCTTTATCTCTCTACGAAATCGGTCAACAGATCGGCCAGGAATGGGAGTTAAGATTAAAGGAAAATCAAGCAACTTTAATTAATAATTTTTCCCCCGATTTACCCTTAGTTAATGCCGATGCTCATCATCTCTGGCGAGTTTTTGAGAATTTATTAGCCAATGCCCTTAAACACAATCCCCAGGGGATAATTATCACTTTATCCGCTAGACTAGAGGGCAATTATCTCTGGTGTACTATTGCCGATAATGGGGTGGGAATTAGCGAAACCCAGAGAAAACAATTATTTGATCGCTATCAACGAGGCAACAATAATAATCAGATTAGTTTAGGACTAGGTTTATATCTATGTCGTCAAATTATCCATGCTCACGGGGGTGAAATTGGCATTATGAATAATGATGAAAAAGGTTCACAATTTTGGTTTACTTTACCCTACTAAGCTGTTGACTAAGTAGGTAGATGTTAAAAACTTTCAGACACCCCCCTTATCAAGGGGGGATTAAGGGGGGATCTATCTTCAATTTAATTATAACCAGCTACTTATCTACATTACTCGTTAAGACTGTCTATGAGCAGGGAGAGGCAGTTTAAACATTTGTTTTTTTCCGTGACCGGGGAAAGAAAGGGCTAAGATCTATCTAGATCAACTATCTTAAATTGCCATGGCCGCTAATGCCGACTATTCTGCCCATTCTAGCCTTAACTTGCAACAACCTTGGCATACCTATCCGGTGGAAACCACCCTATCTATCCTCGGTAGTTCGGCTGTTAATGGCCTCAATAGGGAGCAAATCGCCCAAAGAATTAAATATTATGGCAAAAATGAACTAAAAGAACGTCCAGGGCGCAGTAATTGGCAAATTCTCCTAGATCAGTTTACCAATATTATGCTCCTCCTCTTAATTGCCGTGGCCATAATTTCCGGAGGACTGGATTTACTGGCATTGCAGCGCGGTCATCTGGCTAAAATTGGTGTTCCCTTCAAAGATACGATCGCTATTTTAACAATTGTCATCCTCAATGGCATCCTCGGCTATCTGCAAGAAAGTCGCGCCGAAAAAGCTCTGGCCGCTTTAAAAAAACTTTCCTCTCCCCAAGTTAATGTTATCCGCGAGGGCCAACGCAGAGAAATAGATGCGGTTAATCTCGTCCCCGGAGACATCATGCTGATTGAAGCGGGAACCCAAATCAGCGCCGACGGCCAAATTATCGAAGCTTTTAACCTGCAAATTCGCGAATCGGCGTTGACAGGAGAGGCAAATAGTGTTAATAAATCCGCCTCCATTGACCCCTTAGACAGGGATACTCCCCTTGGCGATCGCTTGAATTTTGTCTTTACTGGAACAGAGGTACTGCAAGGCCGGGCCAAGGTCATCGTTACCAATACGGGGATGACAACGGAATTAGGCAAAATCGCTCAAATGTTAGCAACAGTCGGCAATGAACCCACTCCTCTCCAAAAAAGAATGACTCACTTGGGCAATGTCCTTGTTGCTGGTTCTCTCATTCTAGTGGCCCTGACTATTACCATCGGCCTGATCAATGCCGGTTGGTCGGCCCTAGAGGAATTAGTGGAAGTTTCCCTTAGTATGGCAGTAGCCGTCGTTCCCGAAGGATTACCCGCAGTTATCACCCTAACTCTCGCCCTAGGTACCCAACGCATGGTCAAGCGTCAGGCCTTGATTCGCAAACTGCCGGCAGTAGAAACCCTTGGTTCTGTTAATGTGATCTGTTCCGACAAAACTGGGACGCTAACGGAAAATAAAATGATTGTACGGGAGATAGAGACAGTTAATCGCAGTTTTTTAGTTACTGGGGAAGGATATAGCCCAAAAGGACAATTTTTAGACACCGAGCAACGGGCGATCGATCCCAAAACCGATCTAGAATTACATCATCTTTTAATTGCCAGTGTCCTCTGCAACGATGCCAGTTTAGACCTCGATAACGGTCACGATAGCATTTTAGGCGACCCCACGGAAGGAGCCTTATTAGTTTTAGGGGCGAAAGCGGGCTTAAATTTATCCCTAACCAAGCAAGAGTTCCCTAGAATCGCTGAAATCCCCTTTTCTTCTCAAAGAAAGCGAATGTCGGTCATTTGTCAAGGAGTCAATCGCGTACTATTTACCAAAGGTTCCCCGGAATTAATTCTTGAACAGTGTCTCTCCTACCAATCGGGATTAGAAAGTCTTCCTTTTGGGGATAGGGAAAAAGAAAAAGTCTTAGTCGCTAACAATGCTATGGCTAACAGGGGTTTACGAGTCTTAGGATTAGCCTATAAAACACTAATTTATCCGCCAGAATCAACTGAAATCAGCGAAGATGAGCTAATTTGGTTAGGAATGGTCGGTATGATCGACGCACCGCGACCAGAGGTACAAATCGCCGTGGCTAGGTGTCGAGAAGCGGGAATCCGTCCAATCATGATCACCGGCGATCATCAATTAACCGCTCTAGCGGTGGCTAAAAGTCTTGGTATTGCCCAAGCGGGAGCTTTAGTCATCTCAGGGCAAGAATTAGATAAATTATCACCAATTCAGCTAGAAAACATCATTGACAAAACTAACATCTATGCCCGTGTTTCTCCCGAACATAAATTAACTATTGTCCGCGCCTTGCAAAAAAAGGGTAAATTTGTTGCTATGACCGGAGATGGGGTGAATGATGCTCCGGCCCTGAAACAAGCAGATATCGGCATTGCCATGGGAATCGCCGGAACCGATGTCACCAAAGAGGCTAGTGATATGATTCTCCTCGATGATAATTTTGCCACTATCGTCGCTGCCACGGAAGAAGGGCGAGTGGTTTATAACAATATTCGCAGTTTTATTAAATATATTCTCGGCAGTAATATCGGGGAAGTGATTACTATCGCTGCTTCGCCTCTTTTGGGTTTAGTTACTCCCCTCACTCCCCTACAAATTCTCTGGATGAATTTAGTTACTGATGGTTTACCTGCTTTAGCTTTGGCAGTGGAACCCGCTTCTCCTAATATTATGCGTCGCCCTCCTTTTAGTCCCCAAGAAAGTATTTTTGCTCGCGGTTTGGGCAGTTATATTGTGAGAATTGGGATTATTTTTTCGATTATTAATATCACTCAAATGTTAATTGCTGTGCGCTTGGATCCGCTTTTTGGTAATACTGGTTCATGGAAAACTATGGTTTTTACTACTCTCTGTTTAGCTCAGATGGGTCATGCCATTTCCGTGCGATCAAGCGATCATCTTACCATAGAAATGAATCCTTTGACTAATCCCTATCTCTGGGTAGCAGTAACCCTGACGACAATTTTTCAACTGATGTTAATCTATGTTCCTGCCCTGCGGGATTTTTTCGGTACTCAATTTTTAACTAAAGAAGAATTATTAATCTGTTTGGGATTTAGTACCTTATTATTCGTTTGGGTGGAGTTAGAAAAATTATTTACCCGTTGGTATCATCGGCGATAATCAGGGAGCTTTTTTCATTGTTCAGTAAACAGTGAATTGAAAACTCAAATCTGATAACTGATAAACCCCATCCACAGGGAAAACCGTAGTTTGGCTTTTTCAGCTACGATCCTTATATAGGGTTTGCGGCAAAAAGTACGGGCGAAGCATTCGGATAGAAAATCTACGGTTTCATCGATAGGTTATTGCCCGAATGCTTCGCCCCTACAGGACGCGGGCCGATGAAGACGCAAGGTTTTGAAGCACGATTCTCTCAAAATCTTGCACCTGTTTCCAGAGAAAAGCCAGAAAGCCCCTACCTTGCCTACATTTCACATTTATTCAGCAAATCCTACATAGTAATAATTTTAAGGTTTAGTGCCTTGGCCGTGAAATTCCAGTTCTCTAGCTGATTGCGGTTTGGCTTACTATTAAAAATTGTTTTGATCTAAGATTGAATCAGCAATATTGTATTGGGAGTATCAAACAATGGAACCAGTTTCTCTGATTGTCGCCGCCTTGACTGCCGGTGCGGTTGCTGCGGCTAAAGATACGGCGGAAAAAGGTGTTAAAGATACATATCAAGGTTTGAAAACCTTGATTAAGCGTAAGTTTGCTAATGATGCTTTAGCACAGGCAATGGTAGAGGCAAAACCAGAGGATATCAAGAAAGCTGAAGGTTTGTTAAAAGATAAAATTGTCGAAGCGGGGGTTGATAAAGATAATGAAATCACTAAATTAGCCCAAGATTTACTAGACAAGCTCCAAGAACAACCCGGTGGACAACAAATTATCACCCAAAATATCAGTAATGTTAAATATGCTGCTGCCTCTGGCACGGGTAATGCTAGTATTAGCGGCATCACCGAGCATGGCACATCTAAGGATGACTGAGACTGTATTTTAATTAATCAGGATGGTTGATATGTCAGAACCAAGCGAAATTCAACAAAATATTACAGAAGCTCAATATGCTGCTGCCTCTGGGACTGGCAATGCAACCATCACGATTACCAATTACTATTATCGAGAAGAAGCAAGAATAGCCCCTGCTGATTCTGCCGATGTTGCTGATGATAATCTGCCCTGTCCCTATCGTGGCTTGTTTCATTTTGGGCCAGGAGATGCAGAATACTTTTTTGGGCGCAAAAGCTTTATTAAAACCCTATTTCAGGCAACCCAAACCCGTAATTTTATCCCCCTATTAGGTGCGTCGGGAAGTGGTAAATCTTCGGTGGTTTTTGCGGGATTAGTCCCAAAATTGCAACAAGAAAGTCACTGGCAGTTTACCCATTTTCGTCCCGGTTCTGACCCTTTTCATGCCCTAGCTTTAGCATTAGTTCCCCTTTATACAACTAATCTAAATGAGACAGAACGCCTCGCCCAAGCGCGTCAGTTAGCCAATTATTTGCGTGATGGCGATATTTCTTTAGCTGACGTTGTTGCCCAAATCCAACAGAATTATCCCAGTGAACGGGTGCTGGTAATTGCCGACCAATTTGAGGAACTTTATACCCTCTGTCCTGATGAAACAATCCGTCGTAATTTTCTCGATAAATTAACTACATCCCCTTTTGAAAGGGTAGGAATGGTGTTGGTATTAACGATGCGGGCGGATTTCTTGGGGAATGCTCTTTCCTATCGTCCCTTTGCTGATGTCTTGCAAAATACCGACTTGAAATTGGGGCCGATGAACCGAGAAGAACTCACAGAAGTTATTGAAAAACCGGCGCAAAAATTGGGGGTGACATTTGAAGCGGGACTGGTGGAGCGCATCCTCGATGATGTGGAGAGTGAGCCGGGGAATTTGCCATTACTAGAGTTTGCCTTAACGGAATTGTGGCAGCGGCGACAGGGCCAACAGTTAACCCATCTGGCATATACAGAAATTGGCCAAGTGCAGGGTGCTTTGGCCCGCCATGCCAATGAAGAATATCACAAGCTGAGTGAGGCGCAACGGGAACAGATGCGGCGCATTTTCATCCAATTGGTGCGCCCAGGAGAAGGCACAGAAGATACGCGGCGGCTGGCGACAAAAGCGGAATTGGGGGCGGTAAATTGGGCGCTGGTGAAACAATTGGCGGATGCGCGTTTAGTTGTCACCAGTCGCAGTGAAGAGGCACAGGTGGAGACGGTGGAAGTGGTGCATGAAGCACTGATTCGCAATTGGGGGGAATTGCGGGGCTGGATGGATACAGACAGGGTTTTTCGCGCTTGGCAAGAGCGTTTGCGGGGGGCGATGGGGCAATGGCAAAAGACGCAAGGGGATGAAGGCTCATGGTTGCGCGGGGCGGCGTTGGCAGAGGCAGAAGAACAATTGAAGCAACGCCCAGAAGATATCAGCCAAAGTGAACAGGATTTTATCAGGCAGAGTCTCCAAGAGCGAGAACGGATAAAACAAGCCGAAGCAGCCCGCAGGCGGCGCGAAATTAGAACCGCTTGGGGGATTGCGGCGGGTTCCTTGGTGGCGGTGGTGGTTAGTAGTAGTTTGGGTTGGATGGCTTGGCAAAAGACGAGACAGGCAGAATTTAATCAAGCTGAGTCTCTTGGTAGATATTCCTTATCTCTATTGAATGAACATAAAAACTTGGAGGCTTTCGTCGAAGCGATTAAAGCGGGAAAAATTCTACAAAAGCAGCAGACGTACAACAAGGAGGTGACTAATGCCTTACAGGAACTTCTCAACCGCAAAAGTGAACGCAATCGCTTAGAGGGGCATGATGACATTGTCTGGAGCGTTAGTTTTAGTCCCGACGGTAAGACATTAGTGAGCGGTAGTGTTGACAGGACTATCAAACTCTGGAATGTAGAAACAGGCCAAGAAATCCGCACCCTCAAGGGGCATGATAGCGGTTTCAATAGCGTTAATTTTAGTCCCGACGGTAAGACTTTGGTGAGCGGTAGTGATGACAACACTATCAAACTCTGGAATGTAAAGACAGGCAAAGAAATCCGCACCCTCAAGGGGCATGATGGCTATGTCTCAAGCGTTAATTTTAGTCCCGACGGCAAGACTTTGGTGAGCGGTAGTTGGGACAACACTATCAAACTCTGGAATGTAGAAACAGGCCAAGAAATCCGCACCCTCAAGGGGCATGATGGCTATGTCTCAAGCGTTAATTTTAGTCCCGACGGCAAGACTTTGGTGAGCGGTAGTGTTGACAAGACTATCAAACTCTGGAATGTAGAAACAGGCAAAGAAATCCACACCTTCGAGGGGCATGATGGCCCTGTCAGAAGCGTTAATTTTAGTCCTAACGGCAAGACTTTGGTGAGCGGTAGTGATGACAAAACTATCAAACTCTGGGATGTAAAGACAGGCAAAGAAATCCGCACCCTCAAGGGGCATGATGGCTATGTCTCAAGCGTTAATTTTAGTCCCGACGGCAAGACTTTGGTGAGCGGTAGTTGGGACAACACTATCAA
>NZ_JBHFLL010000209.1:0-24605 GCF_041928595.1 Microcystis sp. BLCC-F209 | reverse complement strand
TACATGATATCAGCCAGACTTGGAAACTATCTCATCAAATTAGTCCCCCCATAGAACCCCCTTGAGCCATCTGGCACACTTTTCTCTTTTTGTCAAATTTTATGTTAAGAAAGATGTGACTAATGGATAGGTTATCAAGGGGGGCATCTGATAATTTTTAACGCCTACATACTTATCGAAAAATTATTGGCTGATTATCGTATCAACTGGCTTTTGTCTGTGATTTTACTCACAGTGTTATCCCTGTATTATCACAGTTGTCACTTGACCAAAACTTGATCAGTAGTTAGGTGTTAAAAACTGTCAGATACCGCGCTTAATAAGGGAGAATCTGCACCCCCGTTATCAAGGGAGGCAGGGAGGATACATCTTCAATTTAATTATAACCAGCTACTTGTTAGTATAATAAAGGTAACCATTCTTAGATGGACTGGCTTATGAACAATCGTTTATGCCTTCACCTGATGGCTAATAGGGAAAAAGGGTTTGCCTTGCCCCTTGCCGTGTTAATTGGACTTATCCTGATGGTGACAGGAATGACTATGATCATGCGCGCCCAAGGGGACCAATCGAAAGTAATTGCCCAAAAAGTCCGGGCTGATGCTTTAACAAGTTCCGAAACTGGAGTGGCTCGCGTGCAGGATTTACTTAATAGCGTGCGAGTTATGGCGACGGTTGATAGTAATTGTACTTCCGGTGGCGATTGTTGGCAGAACGCCGAAGTGGTTGCTAATCCCAGTACCAATTTACAAAGACATTTAAAAAAATTAGTCGACGCCGCTTCCTCCTGCAGTAATCCCAACGATGCTGATACCTTGACGGCAAAAATCAATGAATTAAGAGGTTTGAGCGCAAATACATGGTTTGAGCTCGGTAATAATCGTTATTATCGCGTGGTTGGATACGATTATAGTACTGGTCCTGGTAAGGGAGTTCTCACCCTCGAAGGACGTTCTCGCATCAGTGCCGCAACAGACCTAACTAACACTGGTCCGGATATAGATAGTGACGATAATGCCGCCTCCCGTAACCGCGTGGTGGTAACTATCCCTATTCTTGATGCCCCTACCCGCGCATTTAACCGCAGCACGGTCCCAGCTTTATGGATAAGTGAGGGAACGGCGGACGATGGTGCTAGTAGATTTCAAGGGGATGTGGTGGAGGAGGTGGTGAGTCCAGAATGTGAGGCTGAACAAGATAAGATTGAACCGCCCACACCCGCACTCAATCCCCCCTACACGGCACAATTTGTCGATGTCCCTTTCCCCAATTTACCGCCGATTCCCACTGGCCTTCGCGATGAGCAGAAAAACCTGGCACTTACCAGTTCTGAAACTTTTCCCAGAACGGGAGACACAGCATCTCCCAGCGGAGTGTACGAGTATATCGTTGATAATATCAACTTGGATGAGGAAGATGACGAGAAGATTACCATTACTCCGGGGCAACGGGTAGTTTTCTATGTTAGAGGTAATATTAACGGTGCCATCGAACACGACTGTGGTAGTGTGACTGGCTGTAAACCGGGCAATCTACAAATTTATGCCGATAATGGATTAGGTTCCGCTGCGCCGCAAATTTGTCTGAGAGGAGACCAAACACTACAAGCGTTTATCTTTGCTCCTGACTATTCCCTCGGTAAAACCGGTACTGGTACTTTCATCGGTGCTGCCTGGGGTAAAAATTGGGGCGAAATTACAGACTGTGACTCAAATAGCGGTGCTGTTGCTGTGACCCAAGGGGTAGAATGGACTGAATTAATCTATGACCTGAAACCCCAATTTCCCCAACTTGATAAGATTGCCAATTGGTGTGAGGAACCCATCGATACCGCTCCGGATGAATCTGAGTGTGATTAATTTCCCGACTCCTTCACCCTCTCCCAGTCCCTAAAAAAGTTTAACTTATCGGGTTGATGGGGGGGGTTGAGGATTTCGGTTCAGGACAGGTTTTATTGGTGAAATCACAGCGATAAATTGCCGGTTTTTGCCAACTGAGGGGAATTTCCAGCAAATCCCTCGAACCAGTCATGGCTTGTCCCAGAAAGAGAGCCAGAGCGATACAATTGAGAATTGTATGGGCGATGCGCCAACGATGGGAACGGTCTTTATAGATATCTTCGACAATGGCCAGAGAGAAAATCATCAGTAATGATGCCGCCATGCCGATATAGTAGTGAGACCAGTACCATTGGTCCGAGAGTCGCCAGACCCCATCCTGAGAACCGATAATAATTAAACCGATGCCAGTCAAGGTGGCAAAAATTCCGCGCCAGAGAGCTTGTCTAGCGCGGTAGAGACAGACCAAAGAGGCAATGGTGACAAAAAACATCAAAATCACAAAAATGACCTGAAAGGAGTCTAATTTTCCGTCTTTTTGTTTATCGACAAAACCATTAAAACCGTAAACGACCGAGTAAGCTAGTGCTAACAGGTTAACCCCTACCACTGTACCCGTTAACCAGCGGCCTAAGCGTAGATGTTCTGGCCCGACCATTGGGGGAATTTTACTTTTATTTCCCGCGTTGGTTTCTAGGCGACGTTGACGGGTTTGCCAAGCAAAGTTAACTACGAGGCCGATAATAGGGAAAACGACCACTATCGCTAGGATAGGATGAATGAGAGCCAGAAAATCGACGAATTGCATATAAGTATCCCGAAAATCGTCAGCAGAAAATCGTCAACAGTTGACAAGCTATAGCCTTGTTTTTTTTAGCTTATCGCAGATATCAGGAGGCAGGAGATAGGGTGATAGGGTGATAGGGTTTTGGGGTGATAGGGTGATAGGGTTTTGGGGTGATAGGGTGATGGGACAGCTTCCCCACTTCCCCATTTCCCCATCTCCCCACTTCCCACTCCCTTCTCCCCAATTCATAATTCATAATTCATAATTCATAATTCCCATCTCCCCACTACCCCACTACCCCACTTCCCCACTACCCCACTTCCCCACTTCCCACTCCCTTCTCCCCAATTCATAATTCATAATTCATAATTCATAATTCATAATTCCCATCTCCCCACTACCCCACTACCCCACTACCCCACTTCCCCACTACCCACTCCCTTCTCCCCAATTCATAATTCATAATTCATAATTCCCATCTCCCCACTTCCCCACTTCCCCATCTCCCCACTTCCCACTCCCTTCTCCCCAATTCATAATTCATAATTCATAATTCATAATTCATAATTCCCATCTCCCCACTACCCCACTTCCCCACTTCCCCATCTCCCCACTTCCCACTCCCTTCTCCCCAATTCATAATTCATAATTCATAATTCATAATTCATAATTCCCATCTCCCCACTACCCCACTACCCCACTTCCCCATTTCGGACTAGGAACCTCTTTGATAATCGGCTAATCTAAAAGCAGCAATCCCTAGATTCAATCCTGACTATGAAACTACAAGAACTTTTAACAACTATCCCTCTGGTTTCCCCGATTTCTTCTCCTATCGCTTCTATTACCGAGATTACAGGAATTTCTACCAATTCCCATGCTTGTCAACCGGGAGATTTATTTATCGGTTTACCCGGTACTCGCGTCGATGGCGGCGAATTTTGGCGTTCTGCTTTGGAAAGCGGGGCCGTAGCGGCGCTTATCTCCCCGGCAGCCGCTGCTAAATTTCCCCCCCCGGAGGATGCTTGCGTAATCGTTGTGGCAGATTTAGTTACTGCCACTGCTGCGATCGCTGCTAAATTCTATCATTATCCGGCCCTTACCCTAAAATTAATCGGTGTGACGGGAACCAACGGCAAAACCACCACCACCCATTTAATTGAATATTTTCTCAGCCAAGCGGGGATTGCCACCGCGTTATTCGGGACTCTTTACACCCGTTGGCAAGGATTCCAAGAAACCGCTAATCATACCACCCCTTTCGCTAACGAGTTACAAGCTAGTTTAGCCAAAGCGGTGAGCGCCGGCAATGAAATCGCCGTCATGGAAGTTAGTTCCCATGCACTGGCCCAGGGACGGGTACAGGGTTGTACTTTTCCCGTGACGGTATTTACTAATCTCACCCGGGACCATCTCGATTATCACCTCGATATGGAGGATTATTTTGCCGCTAAAGCTAAATTATTTAGTCCCGATTATCTGCAAGGTAAGGCGATTATTAACCTTGATGATGAATATGGTCAACGTTTAGCGGCCTCCCTGTCTCCCCAACAGGTTTTAACCTATAGTGTGTCCGATGCTAGTGCCGATTTTTATACTAAGGATTTACACTATCAACCCACGGGAGTGGAAGGGGTGATGGTGACTCCCCAAGGAGAAATAGCCTTTGCTTCCCCTCTGGTGGGTCAATATAATCTAGCTAACCTCTTGGCGGCGGTGGCGGCAGTGTTAGAATGTGGTGTAGATTTAGAGACAGTAATCGCCCAAATTCCCCAATTTTCAGGAGTACCGGGGCGGATGGAACGGGTTAGCATCGCGCCTGACCAAGATATCAGCGTCATTGTCGATTATGCCCATACTCCCGACAGTTTAGAGAATGTTTTAAAAGCTTCCCGGCCTTTTATTTCCGGTCGGATGATTTGTGTTTTTGGTTGTGGCGGCGATCGAGATCGGACAAAACGACCGTTAATGGGGAAAATAGCCGCAGAATTAGCAGATTTAGCCATAGTTACCTCCGATAATCCCCGCACAGAGTCTCCCGAACGAATCCTTGAGGATATTATCGCTGGCATTCCCCCAGAAATTACCGTGCAGGTAATTAGCGATCGCGCTTTGGCCATTGACACGGCGATTCAAGCAGCACAACCGGGAGACGGGGTAATTATTGCGGGTAAAGGTCATGAAGATTATCAAATTTTGGGGACGGAAAAAATCCATTTCGATGACCGCGAACAGGCCCGGGCCGCTTTGATGAAAGTGAAAAGGTGATTAGCGGTGATGAATTATCAACAAAAGCTAACATTAGTTGACAATTGACACCAGTAGCCAATTTTAAAATCTGTGATAAACTGGGGAGGATTAGGTAAGAATCCCAGTTAAGGAGCAACCCCTGTCTTGATAAGTTGCCCCTGCGTTAACTAAGCAATGACACAAAAAAGGCGCTGTTTTAGTCGATAACCAAAACGACACAAGCGCTTTGATTGTCTCAGTCCTCTGGTTTGAGACTTTGGGAGATGCCCCCTCTCGAGGAGAATGAGAATCTCCTAAAAGTGCATTGTTAGTAAGCTAAGACGCATTTAAAGTGCTTATTCTTAAGATTAGCCGAATCTCCCTCAATCCCTTTACTGTTGCCTCTTGCCTCTTGCCTCTTGCCTCGTCTCAACAAGCAATTTAAATTACGAACAGCTTAT
The DNA here is from genome assembly GCF_041928595.1 of Microcystis sp. BLCC-F209. NCBI lineage: Bacteria > Bacillati > Cyanobacteriota > Cyanophyceae > Chroococcales > Microcystaceae > Microcystis > Microcystis sp. BLCC-F209. The sequence continues at coordinate 19,290 of NZ_JBHFLL010000209.1, read as the reverse complement.
CTGTTAGCCAAAAAGTATCGGTCAATTGGTGACTCTCGATGACCTACTGCCTTAATCCCAACTGTTCTCAACCGAAAAACGACCCGACAGCGTTAATCTGCGAGAGTTGCGGCTCAAAACTTCTTCTGCACGACCGCTATCAAACCCTAGGCATTTTGGCGAAAGGAGGGTTTGGGACAACTTTTGTCTCATCGGATTTGTCCCTACCGGGTAAACCCATCTGTGTGGTCAAACAACTGCGACCTTCCACTGACGATCCTAATGTTTTTGCCATGGCCAGGGAACTTTTTGACCGAGAAGCCGAAACCTTGGCAAAACTGGGCGTTCATCCGCAGATTCCCCGATTATTGGACTATTTTGAAGATAATCAACAGTTTTATCTAGTTCAAGAATACGTTAAAGGTCATAACCTGCACCAAGAGGTAAAAAAACGCGGACCGTTTAGCGAAGCGGGAGTCAAACAGTTTTTAAGTGAACTGTTGCCAATTTTGCAATATGTCCACGAGCGAAAGGTAATTCATCGGGATATCAAACCCGCTAACCTAATTCGTCGGCAAACAGACCGAAAATTGGTTCTGATTGACTTTGGGGCCGTCAAAAATCAAGTTAATACCGTCATTGCCAATGCCGATTCTCAAACCGCTTTGACTAATTTTGCCGTGGGGACCCAAGGTTTTGCCCCTCCCGAACAGATGGCTATGCGTCCCGTCTATGCTAGTGATATCTACGCAGTGGGAGTTACCTGTCTCTATCTACTCACGGGCAAATCCCCTAAAGCGATCGAAGTTGATGTTAATACAGGTGAATTACTCTGGGAAAAATTAGTCCAGGTGAGTCCCCAGTTTGCTAAAGTCCTGAAAAGAATGCTGGAAGTCTCTGTCCGTCATCGCTACAAATCCGCCCAAGAGGTAATGGATGCTTTAGACATGACCGCTTATGCCGATAGTCTAGCCCAAAGTTTAATCGCTGCTCCAGTGGGGACTCCCCTGAAACCTCCAGAAGATTCAAGTCCGATGGGTAATTTCTCCGTTTCTGCCCCTCTCAATTCTAAATTTCGCCCCAAAAATAAAAATCGGGAGGCCTCTCCAAATAATATGCTGGACGGACAGATGGCTCTTCAAATAATTAATACAAATGTATTATCTAGGGGTCAAGCCCGCAGCAGCACAGATATAACCTTACTGAAGAAAAAACGTCGCTTAGATGAAAAAGCGATTCTCGATGCTTACAATAACGGCCGGCGCAATTTCGCCCAAGAGGAATTACCGAATCTCAATCTTGCCAAAGCAAAACTTTTGGGCGTAAATTTCTGTCAATCCAAATTAACAGGAGCTAATTTACAAGGGGCAGATCTGTCCAAGGCGGATCTAGGCCGGGCTAATCTCAGTCAAGCTATTCTCAAAAGTACCAATTTAAATAATGCCTATCTCGGTTATGCAGACCTCGAAGGAGCCGATTTACGCGGGGCGAATCTTATCGGAGCCAATCTTCGCTATGCTCATCTCAAAAACGCTAATCTTTGCGGTGCTAATCTCTCTGATGCCCAAGTAACTCCAGAACAAATCGCCCTAGCAAAAACCAATTGGTTAACAGTTATGCCCAATGGTAAACGCAGTTCCTGGTAATCTTTCCTTATGAATTATGAATTATGAATTATAAATTGGGGAGCAGGGAGCTTTTTTCAGTGCTCAGTCAACAGTAATCAGTGAAAAGACAGGAGGAAACTTCTATTTAATACTGTCACTTAAAACTCAAATCTGATCACTGACAACTGATACTAAATCCGTTGAGTATATGCTACATATCAGGAGAGGCAAGAGGCAGAAGGCAAGAGGCAAAAGGGGGAATAAATAATCAGTTTTTAATAACCGAATTTAGTATGATAACTGATAACTGATATTTAATACTGTCACTTAAAACTCAAATCTGATCACTGATAACTGATAACTGATAACTGATATTTAATACTGTCACTTAAAACTCAAATCTGATCACTGACAACTTACCCACTGATAACTGATAACTGATAACTGATAACTGATAACTGATAACTGATTTAACCGCGGCTTTCCTTAAAGGTTTTGTAGGCGGTTTCGGAGTCGAAAATATGGCAATAATCAACAATTCGTTTCATTAATGGCCAAGAAAACTCAGTTTCTTTTAGGTGACTACCCCAATTTTCTTGGAGACTAGCGTGAACTTTGCGGAGGTTATAGGAAGGAATCGCCGTCGAGATATGATGGGGGATATGGACATTAATATCGTGACAGAGAATTTCTACCCAACGGGGATAGCTACAGTGAACCGTTCCTTCTAGTTGCGCTAAAGCTTGATTCCAGTCCTCGGGATGGAAAAATTGAATATCGGGATCTGTGTGATGGACAAGGGTAAAGGTACTCATCCAAAAATGATAGACAAACCAAGGCACCACCCAAAATTTAACCAATCCCCAGACACCAGTGTAGAAAATGAGGGTTGGGAAAAAAATAGCGCCAAAAACCAGAACTACAATCATCGAAAAGCGCGCTTTTTCCCGTTCGTTCTCCTTGAATTGTTCGATATTGAAGTGTAGAATAGCCCAGTGGGCGATCGAACCGAGCCACCAGAAACGTCCGCGAATGCCGCGATAAAAGAGACGCACTAGGGGATTGGCCGAGTTAAAAGCTTCTAATTCCCACGGATCCCAAGCATTATCTATAGTTACCATGTTAGTTTTAGCATGATGGCGATCGTGCAGGAAACGCCAGCAGTGGAAGGGATAGATAAGCGGTAACAGGAAAATATGACCGACAAGATCATTAACCCAGCGTCGATTAGAAAAAGACCGATGACCGCAATCATGCGCGATCACAAAAAATCCCGTTAAGGCTGTACCAGTGAAAATCCAAGCTAAAGGCAGTAAATACCAGGGAGAATAAACTAGCATCGCATAACCCGCAATTACCGCCAAAATATTCATAATCACTCCCAACCAAGCCTTAACAGGGTCTTTCTGGAAATATTCTTTGGGAATGCTTTTAATAATATCTTTCAGTTTAAAGTCTGGCTCGATCGAGGTGATCAACTCCCCAGGCAATTTATCCGTCGTTGCCGTCATGAAATCTCCAATTACACTTAGGTGAACCTTTGACAAGAAATCAGCTAGGAGGTTTGGCTAAATTCTGCTCCCTACCACAAGCCAATTTTTTTGTCAATATATTTTGAACTTTAATTAATAAACTTCTGCGAAGCTTAATAATCCTTTACTTTATATACCATAAGAGGAGATTTTCTGTTTTGGCAAAATTTGACTTTTGCCTCTTGCCTCTTGCCTTTTGCCTCCTGACTGGAAAGAGGGTGTGGGGTGTAGGGTGTGGGGTGTCGGGTGTAGGGAAGGAAATCTCTTTCCTCTGTGGGGGTGAAAATTTTTTCATCGGGACTGACTAGAAAATGATAACGCAACTAAAAAGCGTTATGAACGATTTGGCCGCTGTCTTCAAGGATAACAGCCAGATTTACCCGTATTTTAGACCAATTTAAGAAACAACCGCCAAAGACTCAAGAGTAACTTGATAACCAAGCTTCTCCAAACTTTTAACCAGACGTTTTTTCGCACTTTCGGGTCGTTATTGGTCAAAATAATCAGCCCCTAAATCTAGGGAAGGTTCTTGACGAGAGATAAGATGATACTAAATCTGGTTATTAAAAACTGATTAAGTACCTAAGCAAAATTAATTACACATATCTAAACACCTCTTGCCTCTTGCATGAGTGCCTATCTTCACTAGGAAATTAATTTTGCACGACTACTTATTTATTCTCCGTTTTGCATGAGTGCCTCTTGCATGAGTGCCTGTCCTGATATGTAGCCTATACTCAAAGGATTTAGTATGATAAGCAATCACCAGGATAGAATGAGCGACAGCAACGGCAGCAGGTTTTTGCCCCGACGCGCACTCAGACGGCAATACTGGGCAGCTAAGCTAAGTAGGGGCTGCTGAAAAACTTTTTCAGCAGCCCCTACTTATGACTAATGTTCTCTCACCTGATCTGATGGCTGATTACTGATAACTGATTACTGGTCTTTGTTTCCTGAACCAGCGCCGCGATATTTGAGAGATGAGGAGCGAATTGGGTTAGCTACCCTGGGATTATTGGTGATTTTAACCTCCGCACCGCGATATTTACCCCCTCGCTCCTTGACAGGAGCCTCGGCGACTGTTGGCTCCCTATAGGTGGCGCCACGGTACTTTTTCTCGCCGGCGGTTTCTGGAGTGGAGACGAGGACATTTTTTTGCTCTTCTCGTCCTTGCCATAAAAATGTGACGACAATCACAACTGTCAAGAGAATTAATAGCTGAATCTGCCAAGGGGCTAAAACCAGACTCAACACTAAACTAATTACCGTGGCGGCACTGGCGAGATAAGCGATCTCATCGCTGGACTTCTGCCAGAAATAGGCAGCCAAGGCAGCGGTGAACAGTGGTAATAAAAACAAATAGGACATTCTGGATACACCTTGTCACGCTAGTGAACCAATCTCCCTATATATTACCTCCCTAGCTTCGATCGGCGAAAAATATTAACTCAGCTTATGCAACATATAAGTTTTATTTTGTCAATCCTTCTTTACAATTTGTAAAAATATTGTTACATTTATTTACATGAACTAAAAGTTAAAGCAAAACAGCCAAGACAGCAAGCCAGTTCAGATTGTCTCGAGGAGTATCGGACAGAATATGATTCCTTGAGTCCGAGACAACGGTAAAAAACTTGGCCTACTAGCTTAAAAAAGTTTTCGGGGTTTGGGTTTGCCCCATTGACAGATTTGCTTGAGTTCTCCTACATAACTTAGCGCTACCTCGGCTGGACACCGAGGTTTTTTATTTTGTTACAGCGTTTTCGACTAAGTAAAACGTAGGCTCTCTTATTCTTTGTGTGATAAGTTTAGATTATCTAGAAGCGATCAATCTTTGTGTCCTTTGGGTCTTTGTGGTTCGTTCCAGTTGGTCTCGCGTAGCGAGCGCGTTGCGACCGCCAGCAGGAATGTACCCTATAATACATTTTACCCACCAAACCCAAGAGAGCCAAACGTAGATAAATTAATTGAGATTACCTACTTAATTAAAAATTAACTTCATTTTGATGCACGGAATCCAAATAAAACTTGATTACATCTTCCGATGCACCCTGACATTGCAACTGGCCTTTATTCAGCCAAATTGCTTGGTCACAGGACTCTTGAATTAAAGTCAAATCGTGGGAAACTACTAAAATAGTAGCGTTAGAATTCCAGAATTTTTTTAAACGTCGTTTACACTTATTTTTAAAACTTTCATCCCCGACGGAAAGGACTTCATCAAGAATAAGAATATCGGGGTGAACCTCTGTTGCGATCGCAAATCCTAAACGAGCCACCATCCCGGAAGAAAGAGATTTCACCGGCGCTCCCATGTATTCTTCTAATTCAGCAAAGTCGAGGATATCTTTGGTTTTTTCCTTCATTTCCTGACGAGAAAATCCCAGCATTACCCCATAGAGAATAATATTATCTTTTACTGGTAGATCTGGATCGAAACCCGCTCCTAATTCAATTAGAGAAGCAATTTGTCCCCTAACTCTCACCTGTCCCTTTGTCGGTTCCAGAATACCACAAATAACTTTTAAGAGAGTAGATTTTCCTGCGCCATTAGCTCCAATGATACCTAACTTTGCTCCAGAATTAATGACTAAATCTATATCATCTAGCACTAATTTTTTGGCCGGTTGACGATATTTACCTTCAAGAATAGAGAAGATTGTCCTTTTTAGATCGTAGGAAAATTCTTCTTGAGTGCGTCTTTGGAGAGACACTTGATCGAGTCGAATTACTTCTGTCATTTATAATAAATCCATAAATAAATGTCGCCAGAGTCGGAAGCAAGTCCAACCAATTCCTAAGATGATGATCCCACCGAGTAGAGATTGAAATATCAAACCAAAATCTGGTAATCCGGGAGAAAGGGACAATTGGCGAATACTTTCAATTACCGGTAATAATGGGTTTAATAGCAGAAATGGTTGTACGGAAGGAGGAATAATTTCCGGGGGATAGAAAATCGGGCTGCTAATCCAAGCGACAAAACAAACAATTTCGTAAAAATAGGGTAAATCTCTGAAGAAAACGTAGAGGGTACTGACAAAGAAACCCACTCCCGTGCAAACCAGAGAAAGACCGATCACAGGAAAAATCAGAGCAATTACATTAATTAAACTTTGAGATTTCCAGAGAGTCACTATAGCCAAAAGGGGAAAGATACTAATAGCAAATTGAAAAATATTTGCCACTACCATGGAAAGGGGAAAAATGCTAACTGGCAGACGAATTTTATTTAAAATACTGCCATTACTAACGATGCTAGGTAAAGCTTGGTTAGTGGAAGCATTAAAGAAATTTATTACTACTAAACCAGTGAAAGCCGCTAGGACATAGTTAACTAGAGAATTATCAAAATAAGAGGCGAAAACCGTGCCGAAAATTGCCGTGTATAGTGCAGTCATAATCAGGGGATTTAACAAGGACCAGTAAACCCCCAGAAAAGAACCCCGATAGCGTCCCTTGAGATTACGTTCCACTAAAACACTAAGCAATTCGTAATATCGCCGCACTGTTGACCATCTAGTTTTTGCTTGGAGATCGGTCATAGGGATAATTGTCATCTCGTCAGTATTCAGTGCCTCATTCTAAACGATTACCGTCAATTTTGTCTATCGATCAACGGGGGACTCTAGTTTTTATCCAGTTTCCGACGACTCTCCCTCTAGGAAAAAAGTTCCCCCACTAGGTCATTTATCTGGCTCAAAAAGCTTAAAAACCGCTAAAAGCCTCTTTTTTTAGGGTTGAATTCGGTTTTTAGGCACAGCCTCAGCTAATTGACCTAGACTCTAAGTTGTTAAGTATTTAAATTGCTTGTTGAGACGAGGCAAGAGGCAAAAGGCAACAGTAAAGCGATTGGGGGAGGTTCGGATAATCTAAGAATAAGCGGTTTAAATGCGTCTTAGCTTAAAAGTCAATAAATGCCAATTTAAACACAGCTAATCTCCGAAAAACCGCAGTCAAAAACCGAACGCCGAATAATTTCCCAACAGCTAAAACCAGAATTTAATCTAATTGATGTCCCGTCAGTTCCACAAAGATATCTTCGAGGTTGGAAGGGCGGCACATTACTCCAGTTTTATCACTCAAAGTGTCCAGATAAGAGTTAGCATCGGCCACAGTGGGGAAGAATTTATAATCGATTTTATCGCCAACTTGTTTGATAACTAAACCCTCGCCATACTTAGCACGAAAATCCGCTAGAGTTCCTAATTCGATTAATTTGCCCCCATCCATAATGCCAATTCTGCCCGGTTTTCCTGCGGCGTTATCCTGACAGAGAAATTCCACTTCTTCCATGTAGTGAGTGGTTAACAAAATTGTCATTCCTTGCTGGTTTAAATCGCGAATTACTTCCCACAAACGACGACGATTTTGGGGATCTAAACCCACAGTTGGTTCATCGAGAAAGAGGATTTTTGGTTCGTGAAGAAGGGCGCGAGCAATCTGTAAACGTCGTTTCATCCCTCCGGACAGAGTTTTGGCCAGGGCAGATTTTCGATCGCTTAAACTGACATAATCTAAATAGCGATCGATTAATTCCTGTCTCTGGGGATTGGGGATATGGTGCATCCGGCCGTGAAATTCCAGATTTTCCCAGACGGTTAATTCCCCATCAACGCTAATCTGTTGCAAGACTACCCCTATATTTCTTTTCACCTGATCGCGGTATTTTTTCACATTATACCCCGCCACTTCGATTTCTCCTTGACTTGCTTCGGTTAGGGTGATAATCATGCGGATTGTCGTCGATTTTCCCGCACCGTTGGGACCGAGTAAACCAAAGATTTCCCCTTTTTCGATGGCAAAGGAAAGCTCGTTAACTACTGGCAGATTGTTATAGATTTTAGAAACGCGATCGAGAGCAATAGCGGCGGTCATAGTTACAAAAGTTAATATTCCAGCTATGGATTAGTGTAACCGAATTAGTCTAACTCGACGGCGATTTTATCCTCCCCCCTCGGGTTCATCCTATCGACTTTGGTTTGACATCTTCACAATCAGATTAGAATACGAATGAAAAATCTTGACTTTGCCGGTATCCGATGGGAGTTTTTCTGCCAATTCTCTGTTTATGTCTAGGAATAGGGGAATTTTTCCTCAATCCCCCCATTAGTCTCGGTAATTCCCCCCCCGCAACCACGGTAATCCGAACGGAAACCCGTTTGCTGCTGAATTTAAAAAAAAGACGGGTTTTTGTTTACCAAGGACAGAAAATAATTGCATCTTACCCAGTGGCGATCGGTCGTCCGGGTTGGGAAACCCCGACGGGACAATTTAGGGTGATTCAGATGGTGCGGGAACCGGTCTGGGAACATCCTTTCACCGGGCAACTGGTCCCATCGGGAAAAAACAACCCCTTAGGGGCGCGTTGGATCGGATTTTGGACTGATGGTGCCAATTTTATCGGTTTTCACGGTACACCCCAAGAAAATCTCATCGGCCGGGCCGTCTCCCACGGTTGCGTTAGGATGCGCGATCGAGATATAAAGGCTTTATTTGAAAAGGTACAAATCGGCACTTCGGTGATAGTAGTCGCTCAATAGAAACAATGGGAAATTTTTTCCCATTCACCAACACTTTACCCGATGATGTGGAGAGAGCCGTCTTAACCAGTAATTTAGATAGTCAACAGTTTAAAATGAGAGAAACTGAGCAAAGAGGATAATCGGTGAATATTATTGAACTAATCGGGATCGTGGCGGGAATATTAACCACTGTCTCCTTTTTACCCCAAGTGATTAAAACTTGGCGTTATCGTTCGGCTAAGGACTTGTCCCTAACTATGTTTATTTGCTTTTGTCTGGGGGTTTTTCTTTGGCTCATCTACGGTCTTTATATGAGCAGTAAACCGATTATTATCGCTAATTTTGTGACTTTTATCTTAGCGGGGACAATTCTCTATTTTAAGATTAAATATGATTAAAATAACTGACAATCCCTTGCGGCCCTATTGGCTCACGTCATGACAATTCTACAATTTATTGGGCCATCTAGGGGCGCGGATAGGATTTTTAGGTTAATTTATTGTTAAGATAATCATCTTTGACCATTGAGACCAAATTTGGGGTCAAGAAACATGAGCAATCGCATCGAGTGGATTAATGCCCTATCAACCCGTCCCTCCCTAGAAGCGGCGGTGACGGAGGTAGTAGAAAAAGTGCAAGATAAGCTAGTTGGATCGGCAGATCTAGCCATAATTTTTATTTCTTCTGCCTATGCCAGCGACTATCCCCGTTTAGTTCCCTTAATCTTGGATAAACTCCCCGTTCCTGTGCTGATCGGCTGCGGTGGGGCGGGGATTGTCGGCATGGGTGAGAGGGAAAAAGCGCGAGAAATCGAAGCGAGTCCGGCTTTAAGTCTCACCGTCGCCCATTTGCCGGATGTGGAAGTGCAGCCCTTTTATATCGAAGCGGCGGAAATGCCCGATCTCGACAGTTCCCCCTCTAGTTGGACAGAATTATTAGGGGTAGAAGCGGCCAAAAATCCCCAATTTATCCTTTTAGCCGATCCTTTTTCCAGTCGCATTAATGATCTGTTAGAGGGTTTGGATTTTGCCTACCCCGGTTCGGCCAAAATCGGCGGTTTAGTCAGTGGTGGCATGATCGAACGTTCTGGGGGTCTATTCTACCACGATCAACAAAAACCCCGTAATAGCTATCTCTATCGTCAGGGAACCGTAGGAATCGCCCTTTCTGGCAATATTATCGTCGAAACTATCGTCGCCCAGGGTTGTCGTCCCATTGGACCGATTTATCAGGTAAGTGAGGGAGAACGCAATATTATCATCTCCATGACCGGTAAAGGGGCCGATGGGACTCCCCAACCACCTTTAAATCTACTGCGGGATTTAATTGCCTCCTTAAGCGAAAAAGACCGAGAATTAGCGCAACACTCCCTTTTTATCGGTATTGCTAGGGATGAGTTTAAAATGCAGTTGCGGGCCGGGGATTTCTTAATTCGCAATGTTTTGGGAGTAGATCCTCGACAAGGTGCGATCGCAATTGGCGATCGAGTGCGTCCGGGGCAGCGGGTACAATTTCACCTGCGCGATGCCGACACTTCCGCTCTAGATTTAGAATTACTTCTGCAAGCTTTTCCCCGAGAAAAACCCGACAGTTCAGAGGTACTAGGTGCTTTAATCTTTTCCTGTCTCGGTCGCGGGGAAAATCTCTACGAAAAACCGGACTTTGATTCGGGTCTTTTTCAGCGTTATTTCGCCAATGTTCCCCTCGCTGGCTTCTTTTGCAACGGAGAAATCGGGCCGGTGGCCGGTCGCACTTTTTTACACGGTTATACCTCGGCTTTTGCCCTCTTTCGTCAGGGAATTTAATGCTATACTAAATATTTAGTACGCTAGGGAGTAGAACGATGATAAAGGCGATATCTTTCTCTGAGTCGGAGATTATCTATCCCGATAGTGATGGTAAACCGATGGCCGATAATACCAAACAGTTTCGCTGGATTGTGACGATTAAGGAAAATCTCGAATGTTTATTCGCAGACAATGACCATGTGTTTATCGCCGGCGATCTGTTGTGGTATCCCGTCGAGGGGGATAATAAAACCTGTCAAGCGCCGGATGCTATGGTGGTGTTTGGCAGACCCAAGGGCGATCGAGGTTCCTATAAGCAATGGTTAGAGGACGAGATTGCGCCGCAGGTAGTCTTTGAAATTCTCTCTCCGGGCAACACAAAAGCGGAAATGCGCCGAAAATGGCAATTTTATCAGCGTTTTGGCGTAGAAGAATATTATCTCTACGATCCCGATGCTAATGATCTACAGGGTTGGTGGCGCAGGGGTGATCAATTGGAGATGATTGCCGCGATCGATAATTGGCAGAGTCCGCTTCTACAGATTCGTTTTCAACTGGAGAGTCCCCAGTTAGCTATTTTTTATCCCGATGGCTCGCGGTTTTTGACCACCCTAGAAATCAAGCAAAAAGCGGAATTAGCCGAACAAAGGGCTAGGACCGCCGAACAGCAAGCCCAACAGGAACGGCAACGGGCCCGGGAAGCTGAGGCAAAATTAGCCCGCATAGAGGCGCAATTACGGGCAATAGGGATTAATCTAGAGGAAAGCTAACGAGAGGTGGGAAGGACGGGATTTAACCAGTGGAGAATCTCATCTTTGAGACGGGAATTATCCCGGGCAAGTCCCTGTTTTAACCATTGGCCGATCGCATCAAGGGGAGTAAATACTTCTCCGGTTTGCCAACTGACATCTTGACTCAAGGGAGTGAGATGATTACCCGGGAGAGTTCGCAGGGCAATTAAATCATTAAAGCGTTTTTTTAGCAGGGGATTTAATACCAGAGATTGATCGATCGTGTCGTCTTGAAAACGGATTAAAAGATTGCGACGAATGGCATAATCTTGGAAAATTAACTCGTTTGTTTCTTCGGGGGAAGGGGTAAATTCAAGGTTAAAAGTGGTGTCAATTTGCAAAGGTTCGATAAAGGGAATAGCCCGACGAATCGGATAATTATTAAAGGAAATGAGGATATTTCCTTCCCGTTCCACTTCGTAGAGACTACCGATTAATAAATGCAGTTTACACCCCATACTGTGACCCAATCCGTAGATGGGGAGATAACCTTGGGGCAGACTATGATTCCAGCGCAGACGTTCAATAATATTATCAAAACGGTTTAAAACTGTGCGGGCGATCGATTTGTGATCGAGGGTATTAACAAAGGGAGTGGCAACAATAGCATATCCTGAATTCCCAAGACTTTCTAATAACCAACGATAGGTAATATTGGGGGCTGCCGCTACAAATGCCCCCCCTAAAAAGTGAATGATACCCCGGGGACGACGGGGGAGAAAAACCCAATTACCCGCTATTTCTTGCCAATTCATAATTAGTTATCAGTGAATTAATAAATTAGTCACTCACCAAATAAACACCACTTCATATTATAGTAAATCCTGTGGAAAAGGGATAGGAGATTAGCCAGAGATTGGCCCGGCTGGATAAGGATAACTGCTTGCCCAAGTCATCAAAGATCGGGATGAATAGTTCTAGGCCAGTTTTTTCTTAATAAAAGCCACTAATTGAGACATTTGTTTTTTGATAGTTTCCATTTCTGTTTGCATTTGGGCAATTTGGGACTGGAGAGTCTGAATATCGGTGCTATAATCCCCGGTGAGTTCCTCTAGTTTCGGGTTAGAAACTGTTGGTTTGGGAGAATATTGTTTGGCCTTGGCCATCGCTTCTTTAATCGCTTGTAGCAATTGTTTTTGGTCGAAAGGCTTCTCAATAAAGGCAAAATGCTGGAAAGGTTCGGGGATTTTCTCTACTACCTCCTCTTTCCGTCCCGACATCAACACTAGGGGGATACTTTTGAGATTATCTTCGGTTTGGATTTGCTGAAACACCTCCCAACCGCTCATTTTTGGGAGAAGGAAGTCCAAAATAATCAAATTCGGGTTTTCGGTGCGGATGAGATGATAGCCATCTAATCCGTCTTTCGCTTCGAGGAATTCAAAGTTACCCTCCGGTAACATATCGCGAACGTGCATCCTGATCACTTTACTGTCATCGATAACGAGAATTTTATGATTTGACACGATAGACACCATAGAAAAGAGACAATGGATAAACTCGATGATTCGAGGGGATATTCGGGGAAACTTTCGGGATAGGGATTGAGGATTCCCCAAAAACCCTTAGAAACTAAGATACACCATAAAGAAAAAACCTCGGTTAATGTCCGAGGCTGCTGTTGTAGGAGAACTCAATGCAAAACAAAAGGAAGATACCAAAACCAAAGAGGTTTTCATCGGTAGATCACCTTTGTTGTCCCATTGTAACCCCTGTTTAAGCGTATCGGGATGAACTAGCACTTTTTAGGGCTAAATAACCTAAACCGAGACATAAAAGCGCATTTACGCCCAAAAATGCCTGGGCGATCCTACCAGAACCTAACCAGACCAGAGTAGGATCGATAACGGCGCTGATCCCTAAAGTCACCGCCATGGCTAAACTTACCCCCACCGCTAACCATTTTGCTTGAGTATGACCTAAAAGCAGGGCAATCAGGACAAAAGGCAGGATAACACTGGCAAAAAGCGGATTAAGGGCAGAACTGCCCTGAATAACGCCTCCTAGGTCAGAAAGAGAACTCCCCATGACTCGGAAAGGCCATTGGGGTAAATCGAAGATATAAAGACTTCTGAGGAAAAATAAGCCAGAACTACCAAAAATTAGACCAGCATTCAAAAATCCGTTCCAGGAGAAGGGAAAATAATTTCTCAGCCACCAAGCGAGGAGATAAGAACCCAAAACCATGGCCATTTTGGGCAAAACCGCCACCGCACCGCCATCAATCCAGAAACGGGGATTGAGATAACCGTTATCGCGCAACCAACGCCAAAAATCCCGGAAAGTAATCTGTCCTTTGAGGGCCAATTGTAGGGCATTGCCCGCGTCTAATTGTCCGGCCCCAAAATGATTAAAGGGATCATCATTGATCTTACGGGCTGACTGTTGCAAAACCTCTAAAACTGCACTGGGTTCTTTAATTCCCGCAGCTTTGATTAAAGCTACCACCCCAGCAACGTGAGGGGCTGCCATGCTGGTTCCCTGAAAACCGAGGAACGCCGGTTCCCCCCCGTTAGCGGGATCGATGGTTTCTTGGATAATTTTACCCGTATCGGAGCCGCCTGGGGCAGCAATATCGACTCCGGCCCCGAAATTAGAATAGGGGGCTTTATTTCCGGAGGCATCTACCGCAGAAACGCCGATAACGTGGGGAAAACGGGCAGGATAGGCGGCGGAATTATCATCGGCATTACCGGCGGCGGCGACGATTACCACACCTTTACTATAGGCATATTCGATCGCCTCTTTCATTACTTGGGTTTCCCCTCCACCCCCTAAACTCATATTGATGACATCGGCTTTATTATCGACGGCAAAACGGATCGCTTCGGCGATATCTGCCACGGTTCCCCCACCCGTCCCGGAAAGCACCTTGAGGGGCATAATTTTGGCTTTGTAGGCGATGCCAGCCACCCCGTAGTTATTATTGGTCGATTGAGCAATTGTTCCCGCTACATGGGTTCCGTGACCGTTATCGTCCTCGGCATTGCTGCGATCGTTGACGAAGTCGTAGCCTTCCACAAACTCGGTTTCTCGCAGATCGGGAACTTTTGATACACCTGTATCAATAACGGCGACGGTGATCCCCTGTCCCTGATTTTCTTCCCAAGCGCGTTCGATGTTTATCCCCCTTAGGTTCCACTGTTTGCTATAGTTGGGGTCGTTAGGGGCGATAAAAGCATGATAAATATAATCGGGTTCGATCGATTCGGTGTATTTTTTTAGGTCGGAATTGCGGAGAGTTTTCAGAAGTTTGCTATCTCCTTCCACGGTGTAAAGATGTTCATCGATGGAAAAAATACTATTTAAACTGGTGGTTTTTCCCGCTTTTTTGTTGATAGCATTTAACTGCTCATCGAGGACGCTGACGGGTACATCGTCCTTAAAGTCGATTAAAATTGATTGATATTCGCCCCGATTGGCTAATCCAGTAAAGTTAAAGAGAGCAAATCCTAGACCGATAATGAATAGGGTTAACAATAAAAGTTTTTTCATAGATTTCCTAAGAATTGAGCATTGCCAGCCAAGGTTTTTGGGGTTTTGATGAGAGAATCTGAGGGAAGTTCCCCTGACAAAAAAGTCCCCTGTTGTTTATTTTAAGCTCGATCGCCGATCGCTGTTAATTGCCGACTGGCAAAAATAGCTTCATAGTGGCGATAATGTTTAAATTCGAGGAGGTTATAGAAGGGATCCTCCAGAAAGAAGGTTTTATGTTCGGTTATCTCCCCATGAAAGCGAGTTTTTGGTTCTAGATAAAATTTTAGTTGCTTGACTCGTGCTTGTGCGAGAAGATTGTCCCAATCCCTGGCATCCGGCAGAATTAGACCAAAATGGCGAGGATAAATGCTATTTTGGCGAGTAAGAGGCATTTCAGTGACGTGAGCGACTACCTGATGACCATAGAAATTTAAGATTATCGCTTTCTCGGTTTCCCTTCCCGCTAAACAACCTAAACCATCACAGTAAAAGCTTTTAGCGGTGGACACATCGGTGATCGGAATAGCGAGATGAAAAATTGCAGGTTGATTCATGGCGATCGAGTTTATCGGCATTCTAATAGGTTCCATTGTAGCGATCGAGGGGCGACTCTTCCAGGAATTTTTTTTAATTGGCAATTACCTAGGATTGGCCGAATAAATCTCAAGACATCAAAAAGTGCTGGCCTTTGCAGTAATCGGGGGGGGAAATTAGGCACTTTTTCCCTGAAAATTAGGTAATTGACCCCCTGAAAATGGGTAAAACCCCACACCCCACACCCCACACCCCACCTAAAGACTTTGCGCGATTCTAAAACCAGCGTGTTGATAAAAATTCCGGCGAAACCAATTGCGATAGTAGGGTAGGATTTCTGTGCCGTTAGTCACCCAAGCTCCTCCTAACATCATTTTATGTTGACTATTAAAGAAAGGAGTGGAATTGTCAGCATATAGGTAATGGGGTTGAAAGTCAGTTAAGGGATTAAAATCATCTTCTAGCCATTCCCAGACGTTACCGCGTAAATCATAAATTTCTGAGTTATTACCAGCATTTTTTAACATTCCTACGGGAGTGGGAGAACAGAATTTTAAATTGAGGTTATAGTCCTCAAAGTTATCGTTTTCTAGGGTGTAATCTCGATTTTTTTGACTGCCATAGGTGACTAAATTCCACTCAGCTTCGGTCATTAAACGTATTCCTTGACCTTGAAAACGACAGTAGGCTATTGCTTCATAATAGTTAACTTCTACTGGCCAATCCAGAGGTAAATCGAAAACATCAAACATGGCTCGATATTGATAATTTCCTCCCTCATCTACCAGCCAAAATTTAGGATATTTGACTTGATAATGATTTTTCCATTGCCAAGCTTCCTCATCCCAATAGCAGGGATTTTCGTAGCCACCATCATGGACAAATTCTTTAAATTCTCCGTTGGTAATCATATATTTACTCACCAGAAAATTGTTAACTTGAACTTGACGATAACCATACTCGTTATCCCAACCATAAATAGGAGAATTTTGGGGTTTACCAATTTCTACCATTCCCCCAGAAACCTCCACCATTTGATTAGGATAAGCTTGACCAAAAGAAGGAGCATAATGCCAACCTGGAGGACGTTGCAGACAATCTAAGGGCAGTTGTCTGAGTAACATTGAAGATGTTTCAAAGTGAACACGCTGATGCTCAATTCCCATCATTAATGCCCAGAGAGAATGCTGAGGATGAATAGGAAGATTAAGGGGGATATTTTTAATTATTTCGACCACAATTTCCGAGACTTGTTGCCGATATTCCCAAACCTTAGCCACCCCAGGCCACTGAATTTGGGCGATAGCAGAGTTTAATTCTTCAGGAGTTGCTGGATCTACTCCCACTCCAAACAATAATTCGTAGTCAGGATTAGGGCTTTTTTTTAATAGGTTAACCAGCTGCAATTTATTCAGATAAAAAGCGGCAGCATGACCTAAATAAAAAATGAGGGGATTTCTTAAATCGTCAGGGTTACAGTAAAAAGCTTCTTCTTTGATGATGCTTTTTAACAGCATATCTTCTAATTGCCAAGCATTTTCAAAATAGTCTAGTATATTTTCTCGACTACAGTTGTTTAGAGAGATAGGAGCCTGTGCTTGCATCTTTTCCATGTTTTTATGCCTTTATTGCTGACCACAATGTTTTCATGATTTACAGAGATAATTGACAGAGAATTAAACCGAAGAAATTTTCAGTATCACTGAAAACCTTGAGGGGTTTTAATCCCTTTGATTCTAGGTCTTTTTCCATAGTTTCTAGGTTAAATTTACGGGAAATTTCCGTTAAAATACTTTCCGACGCTTGAAAATTAACCGTTAAATCGAGTTTTTTAAGATGAACAGAGTGAGTTTTTTGACAAATTAAATACATTTCAATTTGAGATTGATCTTGATTATAGATAGCTTGATGACTAAATAAATCAAGATTAAAATCAGCTTGAAAACGCCAATTTAAATGGGAAAGCATATTTAAATTAAAAGCGGCTGTCACCCCTTGAGCATCATTATAAGCTGCTTCTAAAATTGCCACTGGTTTTTGCAGATCAATCCCCAATAAAAAATAATCTCCAGCTTTTAAAACAGTAGCAATTTTTTCTAAGAATTTATCACATTCAGCCGCAGAAAAATTACCGATCGAACTTCCTAAGAAAAAAATCATTCTGGTCTTATAGGAAGGGTTTTGACAATAGGCTAGGGCCTGTTCATAGGTTCCAATTAACCCCTGAATGGGTAAATTAGGATATTCTTTTTGTAATTCTATGGCACTAGCTTTGAGAATAGTTTCACTAACATCAATAGGTAGATATTTAGAGGATTTTTGCTGGTGATAATAAGCATCCAATAACAGACGAGTTTTAGTGGAACTACCACTACCTAATTCGATCAATTCGCAAGCCCCTGTATAGGCGACAATTTCTTGAGCATATTCTTGGAGAATAGCCGCTTCTGTCCTAGTGGGATAGTATTCTGGCAATTGACAGATTGCTTCAAAAAGTTGGGAACCTTGCTGATCATAAAAATATTTAGATGGTAAACTTTTGGGGGTTTTAGTTAATCCTTCAATCACATCTTTTCCCTGATGTTTAACCATATTTTGACCAGTGGCAGCGGTAGCTAAATACTCAATTTGTAATAGTTCTTGGTTAGATGGGTTAAGTTGCATAGATTCTCCAGATTACTCTCCAGTTTTTTAATTGTTCTCGATCAATGCCGGGGAGAAAATCCACTTTGACAGCTTGAATACTGGCAGGGATTATCGTTCCCTGGTAATTTTACCACTAAAACGCCGCAAATTTACCTTTTGTCTAGATAGACAAAGTTTATGGATGGTCAATAAAAGCTGTTAAATTGATCCCTAGTAAGTTGATGTTATCTAAGCAAAATTACCAATTTAAGTAATCAGTAAAGACTGTATTTCCTCTAAAGTAAGATTTTCTTGAATATAGCGAGGGTTAAGGGGATGATAGGGACTGGCAAGACGATCTATCCTAATAATTGTCGCCGTTTCAGGAATAATCGGAATATCGGGATCGTAGGGGGTGCTGCGGGTAAGGGAACTAGAAAAACCTTTAAAAATAGAGATTTCTTCCTCCTCCCCATCCACAGTAATAGTCACCAATAAAACCTCCTGGGGATTTTTGAGGGTGTATTGTTCGAGTTGTTTACCAATATTCATAGAAAAATGGCTAATTATCGATAGCTAAAAACTTATTGTTGTAAAGCTGAACGGCCCTGTTTGCCGAGGCGAATAAGAAGAAAATGGGCAAAATAGAGAGTATAAAAAGAGAGACCAACCAAACCAAAAAAGCCCAAAACGTTAGCAGTAGCTTCTGAATGAAAAATCTCGCGAAACTGCCAGGGGGCTTCTTGCCAAACCTGGCAATAGGGAGAATTTAGCAATTCCCCTGACATAGCACAGGAGAGAAAAGGTAAGGTAGAAATCGCACCCAAAGGAGAATAGATAGTTACTGCCCAACGCCAAGCAGTGGTGACAAATTTAATCGGACTGGCGGGTAAATCTTTAATTTCATCGTTAATATCCACCCAAAACCAGAGGGAAATCGGGATTAAAATCTTCGCCAAAAAACTGGTGACAAAACCAATCGGCCAGGAAGCGATCATTAAATATACGGTAATTAATAAAAGACTAGCCACTCGCCAATAGATAATCAACAATTTCTGCAATGATTCGATTTTTGCAAATAAAGACCAAATCAACAAAATTGCCGGGATAATCACCGTAAATAGCACGGCTAAACGATAATCTATCCAAACGAGAGGACGAAACCAAAGCTGATTCATAAATTATTTAGACATAATGACAATTTGACGATCTCCGCTCTAAAGAGACAGGGATTTTTTATCGATTGAGTTTCCGTTAGCTGGCAGATTTCTCCAACTAGCCGAGAGGGAATCCCTCCCCCCCCTTTGCCCCCCCGCCGCGGGGGGGGCGGGGGGGGGGGGGCGCCCCCCGGGGGATTATACAGGTTGGCCGGATGGTTACCGGGGGAGGACCGGCCCCACACGACCCGAAAGATTTGATGTCGAATTTTTAAC